>JBDNCV010000038.1:0-28544 GCA_046719465.1 Anaerolinea sp. | reverse complement strand
CGCCATTTCCGTATGCAGATAGGGGTAAGCGTGGTAGTGCGGGTGCGGCTCCGTCGCCGCCTGTGAGCGTTCCCAGTCGAGCGTGCCCGTCACGTGGATCACCTGCACGCCCTCCGCCAGCAGCGTTGGCAGGATCGCCTCCAGTGCTTGGTTGATGCTGCGCGCGCCGCGGCTCCCGCCGAACACGAGCAGCGTCCGACGTGTGGGGTCAAGCTTGAAGTGGGCTTGGCCAGCTTCGCGCGTTGCTGTCAGCATCTGCTGGCGCAGCGGGTAGCCTGTGACCACCGTCTGCCCGTCTCGAAAGTAGCGCTGCGACGCCTCCACCGTCACGGCTACGCGCGGCCCCAACTTGGCGAGGTATTCAATCGTCTTGCCGGGTTCAATATCGGGCAAATAAACCAACATCGGGACGCGCAGCGCCCACGCCGCCAGCGCCACCGGCACATTCGGCCAGCCGCCCGTCAGCAAGATGGCCTGCGGCCGCTGCCGCCGCATCAAGCGGACGGACTGCGCGACGCCCAACGCGATCTGCCCGAGGCTGCGCGCCGCTCGCAGCGGCCCCACGCCGTTGAGCGGCCCCGCGCTCACCTCGGCGTAGTGATCGAGCTGCACGCCGCTTTGCTCAATCAGCGGGCGCTCAAAACCATCGGTTGAGCCAACAAAGGTGATTGTGTGGGGCTGGCCGCCCTTACGCAGCGCCTCCACGACGGCCAGTGCGGGATAGATGTGTCCGCCCGTCCCGCCAGCGCCGATCAGCAGTCGCGCCATACTGTCTCCGTTGTGTGGTTGCGCCGCGCTGGGCCGAGACGCGCGCCACGCTCAAAATCAACCCAAAGCCCACCATCAACACCAACAAGGCCGAGCCGCCATAGCTGATGAAGGGCAGCGGCAGCCCCGACGAGGGGATGACCGCGGTCATCACGGCGATGTTCAGCAGCGATTGAATCGCCACCCACGACGTGAACCCCGCCACGAGCAGCGCCCCGAACGGGTCAACCGCCCGCCGCGCAATCTGAAAGCCGCGGATGATATACGCCACAAACAAACCGACCACAACCACCGCGCCCATCACGCCCAATTCTTCGCCGATCACCGCAAAAATGCTGTCGGTGTGCGGCGCAGGCAGCGATTCGATCTTCTGCTCGCTCTGGCCGAGGCCGCGCCCCAGCCAACCGCCGTTGACGAACGCGATGATGGCCTGCTGCGTGTGATAGTTGTTGCGCATCGGGTCTTGTAAGCCGATCAAATAGCTGTTCACGCGGTCTTGGGCGTAGGGCGTGGCCTGCACCACCCCAAGCCCAATCACTGCCGCCGCCGTGAACCCGATGATGAGGTAGATCGTCCGCGCGCCCGCGAGGAAGAACATGATGAACGCCGTCAGCGCAATGATCACCGCCGAGCTGAGGTCAGGCTGCAGCGCCACCGGCAGGATCACCATGCCGGTGATGATGCCGAACAAGATCATGCCGACGAGCGTATCCGGGCGGGCGTTCTTGGCGCTCAGCCATGCTGCCATGTAGATCACCGTGGCCAGCGTCGCCAGCTCGCCGGGCTGCAAGCGCCCCGCAATCAGCGAGCGCCGCGCGCCGAACGTCGTATCGCCCAGCACCAACACGCCGAACATGACCACCAGCGTTCCGAACAAGATGAGCGGCGCAAACCGCTTCCAGAAGCGGTAATCCACCACCGCGAACAGCGTCGCCGCTGCCCCGCCGATGAGCACGTTGCGCAGTTGATCAACGAACAACTGTTGATTCCAATAGAACGTGGTGCTGTAGACCATCATCGAGCCAATGGTCAGCAGCACGCCCACGATCAGCAGCATGGGCTTATCTAGGGTCGCCCACAGGCCCAACCGTTCCTCGCGGACGGTCTCGCTGGGCTGCGCCACCGCCCGATTACGCCGCGCGCTGTCTAACGTGCGATCTGTCATGCCTTGTGCCTTCTTGTGCTTCTACGCTGAGTATAGCTGAATGCCGTATAATGGGCAAAAGGCATTTGGACGGACACACGCGGGATGACGCTCACCAACCCCTATCGCGGTGTCAACGCGCATTTGAACAGTTGGCTGCAGCAAGACGACCGTTGGCGCGACTTCCACACGGTCTACCTCGCCTATCTGCGCAATGCGCTCGCGCAGGCGCTCACCACGCGCGGGTATCGCGTGACCGTTGAGCGCTCAATCCAACTGCGCCTTGACCTGCCCACACGCCCCAAACAGCCTGACATGCTCATCGTCGATCCACAAGAACGGCCGACTCACCCCCGCGCATATGTCGCCCCTGCCTCGGCGCAGGTCGTAGACTTGCACGAGCTGCTCTTGCCAGACGACCCCGAAGATGAGCCGAGCGCGCTGGCAGTCTACCATGCTTCGGGGCGCGTGGTGCTGTGGTTTGAGCTGCTCTCCCCTACCAACAAATCCCAATCCGGTGGGTTTGACGTTTACAACCTCAAACGTCGCCAGATTCTGCAATCGGACATCGCCTTTGTAGAGCTTGACCTGCTGCACGAACAACCGCCAGCCTACAGGCAGCTTTCAACCGTGACGCCGTTTCGCCTCGTCGTGATCCCGCCCGCGTGGGACAAGCCGCGCCAGACGTGGTTATTCCACTTTGACGTGGACGACGCCATCCCATCGCCTGATGTGCCCATCATCACCGGTGACACGATCACACTGCCGCTGGATGAGGTCTATCAGCGCGTGTTCGTCGAGAGCGCCTACGGCGCAGACCTAGACTACAGGCAGCTTCCCCTGCACATCGAACGCTACCCCGCTGCGTCGCAAAGCCGCATTCAGGCAGTGATGCATCGTGTCCAATGACAGCAGCAGTGAAGATATTGTAACTTATCCGTAGACAATGCTTATCTCAGGACAGCGCCATCACCAACTGGCGGAAGTGCTCGCCGCGCGCTTCAAAGTCACGGTAGGCGTCGTAGCTTGTCCCGCCCGGCGAGAGCAGCACAACATCGCCCGCCTGCGCCACCTGCGCGGCAACTTGCACAGCCTCCTCGAGCGTCTCAACGCGCGTGAACATCTCAGGGCCTGCCCCGCGCAGCTTCAGCAGCTTAGCGACCTTGTCGCCCACCTGCTTCTCGCCTGACTTGCCGAACAGCACGATGTGCCGCGCCTTCTGCATCGCTAAGGACGTGGCCGCCTCCCACGGCAGGTCTTTGTCCGCCCCGCCCAGCAGCAGCACCAGCGGCTCCTTGAAGCTGCGCAGGGCGGCGATCAAGCGCTCGGGCGCGGTGGCGATGCTGTCGTTGATATACGTCACGTCGCGCAGCACGCGCACCACTTCCAAGCGGTGCGGCACAGCCTTGAAATTGCGGATGGCCTCGCTCATCACCTCGGGAGGGATGCCCGGGCGGTCGGTGGCGATGCCGAGGCTGCCAGCGATAGCGCAGGCCGCCAGCACGTTCAGCAGGTTATGATCGCCCCGCAGCGGGATCTCGCTGCGCTCACACAGCACATGCGGCTGATAGTCATAGCTGGCCGCGCCCGCCAAAATGAGCCGCTCGCCCATCAAGAACGCGCCGTCCGCCACCATCTTCCGCGCGCTGAACGTCACAATTTCGCCGGGGGTCGCCCCTTCTAGCGAGATGCTGTTCGCGTCGTCCTCGCACAACACCGCAATATCCGACGGGTGCTGGTGCAGGATGATATTGGCTTTGGCGCGGATGTAGGCTTCCATCGTCTTGTGGCGGTCGAGATGATTGGGCGTGATGTTCAAAACGGCCCCCACCTGCGGGCTGACGGTCATCAGCTCAAGCTGGAAGCTGCTCAGCTCCATCACCACGACGGAATCAGGGGTGATCTGAGGCAGCACGTCGAGCAGCACGTGGCCGATGTTGCCGCCCACCCACGTCTCATAGCCCGCGCGGCGCACGATCTCGCTGGTGAGACTGGTCGTGGTCGTTTTGCCCGCGCTGCCGGTGATGCCAATGATCGGCGCGGGGCAGCGCTCCACAAACAATTGAGCGTCGTTCGCCACGGGGATGCCCCGCTCCAACGCGAGCGCCACCAGCGGGTTATCCAACGGCACGCCGCCCGAGACGCACACCAGATCGACCCGCCGCAGCGCTTCCTCAGGGTGGCCGCCGAAGATAAAGCGTGTGTTGGGGTAGTCGTCGGGGTAGATGGTGAATTGATCCGCGGGGCGGCTGTCGTTTACGACGACCGACGCTCCCAACGTCGGCAGCCAGCGCGCCAGCGCCTGCCCCTGCCGCGCAAACCCCAGCACCAGCACCCGTTTCCCGTTCAGCGCATCGGCCATAGTGTGTCTTACCCTGTGTGTGTCATAGCAAAGCCAGCGCCACCCCGACCATCGCGCTGAGGATCCCCACCAACCAGAAGCGCTGCACTACTTGGGTCTCGCTCCAGCCGGAGAGTTCAAAGTGATGGTGCAGCGGGGCGCGCTTGAAGATGCGGATGTCCGCGCCCAAGTAGCGCCGCGAATACTTGGCGGAGGCGACCTGCAAGATCACGCTGAGCATCTCCACCACTGGAACGAGCGCGATGATCGGCAGCAGCAGCCATTCTCCCGTCATCACCGCCACCACGCCCAGCGTCGCCCCCAGCGAGAGCGACCCAATATCCCCCATGAACAACTGGGCAGGGTGCGCGTTGTACCACAAGAAGGCAAACGACGCGCCCACCAAGATGAAGCACAACTGCACCAGATACACCTGCCCCTGCAAAAATGCGATCACCCCATAGGCGGCGAAGGCGCTGGCCGTGATGATCCCTGCCAGCCCGTCCAGCCCATCGGTGAAGTTCAGCGCGTTCGACGTGCCGATGATGATGAACATGGTGATAAGGATGAATACCAGCGGCGGCAGCGGCAGCGTGAACGACAGCAAGGGGATTTTCACTTGGTTGGCGAAGGCGAAACCGCCCTCATACAGCGACAGCACCACCGCTGCCCCGCCCGCCAGCACCACCTGCCCGGCAAGCTTGGCGCGCGCTGAGATGCCCTCGCCGACGATCCCGCGCGAGCTGCGGATGCCCTCCCAGTCGTCGATGAAGCCCAAGAACGCAAACCCCAACAGCACGCCCAACGGCAGGAAGATGCTCGCGCCCTCACCGCGCAGCACGATGCTGGGGATGTTCAGCGCCAGCATGATGAGCGTGGCTGGGATGATGATCATGAAGCCGCCCATCGTGGGCGTGCCGATCTTCTTGCCGTGCGTGTCTTGCAGCTCTTTGCGCACCTGCTTTCCAACGCGCAGCCGCCGCAGCACCTCAATGAAGGGCGCGCCCCAGATCACCCCTAACAGGAAAGTCACAAAGCCAATCGTCAAGGCAAGCGGCAAAGGGGAATCCATCATCACTGCCCTGAGGTGTTACCGCCCATGCTGCGCAGCCGCAGGCGGACTTCGTCGTTCGGGATGCCCATCAGGATGACGAGGCGTTCCGCAAGGCGGCGGAACACCGGCGCAGCCACCCGCGACCCCCAATAGTCGCGCGGGCGATCCAGCCGCACGATGATGGCCACCTGCGGGTCATCGGCGGGCAGGAAGCCCACAAAGCTCACGATGCTGGCGTTCGGCTCATAGCCGGTCGCGGTCGGGATTTGCGCCGTGCCCGTCTTGCCTGCGATGCTGTAGCCGGGCAGGCGCGCCAGCCCCACGCCGTTCTCATCCTCCACCACGCGGATCATCATCGTCGTCACCGCGTCCGCCGTCTCCTTAGAGATCACGCGCCCAAGCGCTGTCACATCGCTGTTGACGACGCTCTCCCCGTCGATCTTCTGAAGGACGATGCGCGGCTGCATCATCAGGCCGTCGTTGGCGATGGCGTTCACCGCCGTCAGCATTTGCAGCGGCGTGACGCTGATCCCCTGCCCATAGGCGTTGGTGGCAAGGTTAGATTCGCTCCAGTCTGGCTCACCGGGGACGCGCATGATGCCAGCTTCCTCGCCGGGCAGGTCAACGCGCGTGGGCAGCCCAAAGCCGAAGGTGCGCATCTGGTTGTAGAAGCGCTCCGGCCCCATGTTGAGCGCCAGCTGGGCCGCGCCCACGTTGAGCGACTGCACCAGCATCGTCGTAATGTCCACCACGCCGTAAGCGTTGCGATCCCAGTTGCGAATGGTGATCCCGCCCACAGTCAACGAGCCAGTGTCGTTGTACGTCCAGTCCGTGTTGGCGACCCCTAACTCCAGCGCCGCCGCCACCGTGATCACCTTCATCACGCTGCCCGGCTCATACATATCGCTGATCGCGGGGTTGCGCAGCAGGCGTGGATCTGACACAGCGGCGAAGTTATTAGGGTCGAAGTTGGGGTAGCTGGCCATGGCGAGGATGTCGCCGTTGCGGGGGTTCATCAGGATGATCGTGCCGCGCGTGCTGCCGGTCTGCTCCAGCGCGAGGCGCAGCTGCTCCTCCACCCAAAATTGCAAGTCACGGTCAATCGTCAACACCAGCGATGTGCCGCGCTGCGCGGTCTGGCGTTCGTTGTCGGGCAGCTCAAACGGCACGTTGCGCACCTGCTCGGTGAGCGTCTGCCCGGCCAGCACCGCGTTGTAGAAGCCCTCGACGCCCAATGCCCCACGGGAGACGTCGTTGTTATCCGGGATCGTGAAGCCGATGATCTGCCCCGCAAGGTCGCCCTGCGGGTAGTAGCGCTTTTGAATCGGGTTGAGGATGATGCCGAAGATGTTCAAGTCGGCGATGCGCTGGCCCACCTCCGCGCTCACAGGGCGGGCGATCAACTGCCACGGGGCGTTGGTGTTCAACTGGTTGAGGATGCGCACTTCGTCGATGTTGAGGATCACCGCGAGCTGGCGCGCCACCTCCACACGGCGCGAGGGCACAATCAAGTTGGCGCTCACGCCGACCTCGTACTCAATCGTGTTGAAGGCCAGCGGCTCGCCGTCACGGTCGTAGATGATGCCGCGCTCGGCGGGCAGGCGGCGCAGGCTGCTGGTGTTGCGCTGCCCCTGCGCGATGAACTCACGCTCCACCGACGGCGGCAGCCACTGATAGCGCGAGACCGACACGAGCAAGCCGCCGCTAACGACCAGCAAAAAACCGATCACAAAGGGCAGGCGGCGGTTGATGACCTGCTGACGATCTTGAATGGGCAGGCTTGCCATGGGCAGTCAGCCTTCCTAACAGCTATTGACCAAAGCTCTCAAATTGGCGGCGCAGCAAATTCCACTGAATTTCCAGCCAACCGCCGAACGTCTCATCATAAACCGGCACAGTCGGCGCGGTTTCCTGCGCCACCAGCGGCGCAGCGGTGATCGCCCGATTCGGATTGTACCCCTCGACCACCAGATACTCTAGATCGCGCGCCTCTGCCAGCCGAAAGCCGCGCGCCCGCGCTCGTTCGAGCAGGCGCGGGACCGTCTCCAACTCAGCGATCTGCCCGCGCAGCTCCTCGTTGCGCCGTTCGAGCTGGTCGCGCTGTTCGATCAGCCGCAGCGTCTCACGGTTCAGGATGGCGAAGTTGGCCACCTGCGAGAGATAAATCCCCGCGAACACCAGCGTGATGAGAATCGCCAGCAGCCCCAACGTCACAACTTGGTTCTGCGGCTTCCAACCGGTGCGCTCGAGGGCGTGCTGTACCCATGTCTGTGCCATAACGGACGATGATCCACCTGCTGTCTTGCACCTTTGATTGTAACGAGACACCCCCACGGCGCAAGTAGGGACACGGCCTGCCGTGTCCGCATCGGCCTGCCGTGTCCGCATCGGCCTGCCGTGTCCGCATCGACCTGCTGCATGTGTGGGGTGGTTCAAACGCGGACGGCGTAAGCGCTGCCCTGCGAGGACGCGCAGCCTAGCCCCGTTTCTGCACGACGCGCAGCTTGGCGCTGCGGGCGCGCGGGTTGTGGGCGACCTCCTCTGCGCTGGCTTCAATCGGCTTGGGGGTGATGAGGTCAACGACGGCGCGCTTGGGGCGGATGCTGGCCATGCCGGGCGGGGAGACGATCTCGGTCGCGGCCTCGCGGAACACGTCCTTGACGATGCGATCTTCCAAGCTGTGGAAGCTGATCACGGCCAAGCGACCGCCGACGCGCAGCAGGTTAATTGCAGCGGGCAGCGTGCGCTCGATCACGCCCAGCTCGTCGTTGACGGCGATCCGCAGCGCTTGAAAGACGCGCGTCGCTGGGTGAATGGGCTTCGTGGGTGATTTGCCGCGCGGGCGGGGGGCAGCCTGCTCAATTAGGGCGGCAAGCTGGGTCGTCGTGCGGAGGGGGCGGTGCTGCACAATAGCACGGGCATATTGGCGGCTGAACGGTTCCTCGCCATAGCGATAGAAGATATCCACCAGCGCGCGCTCATCCCAATGGTTGACGATATCAGCGGCGCTCAGCTGCGCCGTCGGCGTAAAGCGCATATCGAGCGGGGCCTCATAACGGAAGGCAAAGCCGCGCTCGGGCGTGTCGAGCTGCATCGACGACACCCCTAAATCCAGCAGAATCGCGTCCACGCCGTCCCAGCCCAGCCGCTGCGCGTGGTCTGCCATGCGCTCATAGCTGTCTTGAACGATGGTCAAGCGATCAGCATAGGGTGCGGTGACCTCACGAGCGATGGCAATGGCCTGCGGGTCGAGGTCGAATGCCAGCACATGCCCCGCGCCCCGCGCCAGCAGCGCGCGCGTGTGGCCGCCCGCCCCCAGCGTGCCGTCGATCACCCGTTCGGGTGGATCGTTGGGCATCAACGCGGCCAGCGCCTCCTCCAACAGCACCGGAAGGTGGCTCATGCGCCGCCCAACACCCCTTGCAGCGGCAGGCTCGCGTTGAGCAGCGGCGAGGTCAGCGTGTCGTCCGCGTAGAAGATGCCCACGCGGCGGAAGCCCTCACCCGTGCGCTGGAACACCTCCACGCTGCCGTCGCGCGGGTCAACGATCCAATACTCGCGCACCCCCGCACGCTGATACAGCTCGTACTTGGTTTGTCGGTCGCGGCGAGCGGTCGCCTCCGAGATCACCTCGATCACCAAGTCCGGCGCGCCCTGCCAGTAGCGATCCTCCACCAGCACGCACGCGCTGTCCGGCGCGATCCAGAACAGGTCAGGCTGAACCACATGCTGCGCGTCGATCATGACATCCGTCGGCGCGAGCCACCACTCGCCTTCCACGGCCAAAGAGCGCAGCGCATCGTAAAGCTGCCGAATTAAACGCTGGTGTGCTGGACGCGGCGCGGGCATCTCGTTGGCCTCCTGATACACCTCACCGTTCCAAAACTCCATCCGTAGGTTGGTCTCCGGCAGGGCGAGGTACTCTGCCAGCGTCATTGTCTTCGTCGGGGCGGCCATCGCGTCAACCTCCACTTGGGAAGAAAATAGCAGCATCAACTTGCAGGCCGAGTGCTGGGCTTGTCATGCGGTCGCCGGCGAAGAATATCCCATGACGTGCAAATCGGCCTGCCTCCAGCGTGAACACCTCCACTGAACGCTCATCAGGGTTCACCAGCCAATACTCGCGCACCCCCGCACGCTGATACAGCTCGTACTTACGCCTCACCCCTAAATCCCCTCTCCGGTAGAGAGGGGACTTTTGCCCCCTTCTTCTCTCGGAGAAGGGGGTTGGGGGATGAGGCTCAGCCTCCGAGATCACCTCGATCACCAAGTCCGGCGCGCCCTGCCAGTAGCGATCGTCCACCAGCACACACGCGCTGTCCGGCGCGATCCAGAACAGGTCAGGCTGAACCACCGATTGCGGCTGAATGGCAACATCCGTCGGGGCGGTGCGCAGCGTTCCATCGGTCACGGTTTGCAGCAGCCAGCGCAGCAGGGCGATCACAACGGCCTGATGGCGATCTGTCGGCGCGGGCATCTGCAGCAGCACTCCTTCTAGAAGCTCGGTCGGTTGGGTCGTCTCCGGCAGGGCGAGGTACTCTGCCAGCGTCATTGTCTTCGTCGGGGCGGCCATCGCGTCGGCCTCCTTGAACAAGCTGCGAGTTTTCTGAATTGTAGCACAGCCTGCTGGTGCGGTATGATTCAGAACAAATAATCCACGATTGCCCAGCTATGATGTCCTACACGCCATCTGACCACCTTAAATCAATCCTCGACAACCTGCCGCACCAGCCGGGCGTCTACGTGATGAAGAACGCCGCGGGCAAGATCATCTACATCGGCAAGGCCAAGAGCCTGCGCAGCCGCGTTCGCAGCTACTTCACAGCGAACGCTGATGGCCGCGCTAAGACCATTCGGATGCGCAATCAGGTGGCCGATATTGACTACATCCTCTGCGAGAACGAGGTGAAAGCCCTCATCGTCGAGGAAAGCATGATCAAACAGCATAAACCACGCTACAACATCAGCCTGAAGGACGACAAGCGCTACCCCTACATCCGCATCACATGGCACGAGGACTTCCCCCGTGTGGAGACGACCCGCCGCGTGGAGAACGACGGCGCGCGCTACTTCGGGCCGTATGCAGCCATGTGGGCGGTGCAGAACACGCTGCGCACGCTGCGCCGCGCCTTCCCCTACCTGACGTGCGACCGCGAGATCACCGGCCAAGACGAGCGCGCCTGCCTGTTCTACGATATCAAGCTGTGCAACGCCCCCTGCATCGGCGCGGTCAACAAGGAGCAGTACCGCGCCATGATCAAAGAACTCATGGACGTGCTGAGCGGCAAGAGCGAGGACGTGCTGGCGCGTATGGAACGCGAGATGCTGGCCGAGGCCGAAGCCCTGAACTTTGAGCGCGCCGCCCTCCTGCGCGACCAGATCAAGGCCATTGAGTTCATCACGACGCGCCACAAGGCCGTCAGCCCCAAGATGACCGACCAAGACGTGATCGCTATCGCCCGCGAGGAAGGCACAGCCGTCGTGCAAATCCTGTTCATCCGCAACGGCAAGCTCATCGGCAGCGACAGCCGCCAGCTCGAAAACGCCGACGAAGAACCCGACGACGCCGTGCTGGAGCAGTTCGTCACGCAGTTCTACGCCGACGCCAGCGAAGTTCCCAACGAAATCCTGCTGCCCCAAGACATCGAACAAGCCCGCATCATCGAGCGCTGGCTGCGCGATAAGCGCGGCGGCAAAAAGATGGAGATCACCGTCCCGCAGCGCGGCGACAAGCGCGAGCTAATCGCGCTGGCGCAGCGCAACGCCGCCGAGGCCATGCGCATGATCCGCGCCCAATACGAAACCGACACGACCAAACACGAGGAAGCGCTGGCCGAGCTGCAGCGCGAGCTAGCCCTGCCGCGCATCCCCAACCGCATCGAATGCTTCGACATCAGCACCACGCAGGGCACGTCCATCGTCGCCAGCCGCGTCGTGTTCACGCAGGGCGTGCCCACCAAAGGCGAATATCGCCGCTTCAACATCCGCACGGTCATTCACGACGGCCCAGACGACTTCCAAAGCATGCGCGAGGCGCTCACCCGCCGCTTTGCCCGCTGGAAGAACGCCGTCGAGAACCCGCTGAGCCTAGAGCCAGACGGCCAAGACAAGGACGAGACGTGGAAAAAACTGCCTGACCTGCTGCTGATCGACGGGGGCAAGGGTCAGCTTGGGGTCGCTGTGGAGGTGCTGGCGACCTTTGGGCTGACGGAGCGCGTGCCTGTGGCCAGCCTCGCCAAGCAGTTTGAGGAGGTGTTCCTGCCAGATCGCCCGACCAGCGTGATCCTCAACCGGCGCAGCCCCGCGCTCTACTTGATTCAGCGCGTGCGCGATGAAGCCCACCGTTACGCCATCACAACGCACCGCAACCAGCGCACGAAGGCCAGCATGGCCAGCAAGCTCGAGGCCATCCCGGGCATCGGCCCTAAGAAGAAGAAGGCGCTGCTCAAGCACTTCGGCAACAGCATCAACGCCATCCGCCAAGCGAGCGTGGAGGAATTGTGCCGCGTCCCCGGCATTAACCGCGTGCTGGCCGAGACCATCCACATGAGTTTGGAGTAGTCAACGTCGAGCGCGCTGTCGGCGCAAACGATCTACAGATCGCCGCGATTTCGTTCTCGTCACCCACCTGTATGCGATGGACGAACCAAAACAGCCGCTGCGGTGACGTGGTCGATTGTAGGGGTGACGTGGCACGTCGCCCCTGCGCCTAGTTGCCGCCGCGCAGATTCCCAACTACAATCTCGCTCATCAACAAAATTTGTTAGGAATCAAAGTATGTCTTTTAGTCATGGGGGAGAGTTGATCGCCCGTTCGCTGGTGCAGCAGGGCGTGTCGACCATTTATACCTTGTGCGGCGGGCACATCGCGCCGATCTACGAAGGCTGCGCCAACAACGGCATTCACATCCTCGACTTTCGCCATGAGCAGGCCGCCGCGCACGCCGCCGATGCGCATGCCCGCCTAACGCGCAACGTGGGCGTGTGCGTGGTGACGGCCGGCCCGGGCGTGACCGACGCCGTCACCGGCGTGGCCAACGCCTATCAAGCGCGCAGCCCGCTGCTGCTGCTGGGCGGGGCCGCCCCGCTTCAGACGAAGGGCATGGGCGCGCTGCAAGAGATGCCCCAAGTGGAGATGTTCAAGACCTTCACCAAGGCCAGCTTCACCGTCACCAACACGGCCGACATCCCGCAGGCCTTCCACGAGGCGTACCAAGTGATGCTCAGCGGGCGGCCCGGCCCCGCCTTCATCGAGCTGCCGTTCGACGTGCTGTTCAACACGGTGGACGCGCCCGAGGCGATGCCGCCGCGCGTCGTGCCGCCGCCGGTCGCCCCGCCCCTGCCTGCCGTCCAGCAGATGTTTGAGCTGCTGCGCGCCGCTCAACGCCCCGTCTTGATCGCGGGGACGCAGGTCTACTGGGACGACGCCAGCGCCGCCCTGCGCGAGCTGACCGACGCAACCGCCATCCCCGTCTACACCAACGGCGGCGGGCGCGGCACACTCCCGATGACGCACCCCAACTGCTTCAAGGCGTCACGCGGGCAGGCGCTCAAAGAGGCAGATCTCGTCCTCATGATCGGCACGCCGCTCGACTTCCGCCTCAAGTATGGGCAAGGCTGGAACCGCGACGCCAAGCTCATCCAGATTGACCACGACGAGGCCGAACTCAACCACAACCGCCAAGCCGACGTGGCGATCAACGCCAACGCGCGGCTCGTGCTGGAAGCGCTGACCGAGGGGCTGCAAGGCGTGCGCTATGACGGGTGGCGCGACCGCTGTGCCGAGTTAGAACGCCCCTTCGACGAACAGCAAGCCGCGTGGATGCAGCTGCCCGATGTGCCGATCAACCACTTCCGCATGGGCGGGGCGATCAACCAGTTCATCGACGAAAACACGATCATCATCGGTGACGGCGGCGACATCGTGAGCGCGTGCGCCAAGGTGATCGACCTAACGCTCCCCGGCCAATGGCTCGACCCCGGGCCGCTGGGCTGCTTGGGGGTGGGCGCGCCTTTCGCCATCGCCGCCAAGCATCTGTTCCCAGATAAGCGCGTGCTGATCATCAACGGTGACGGCGCGTTCGGCTTGAACGGCTTTGAGTTTGACACCGCCGTGCGCTTCAACCTGCCGATTGTCAGCATCGTGGGCAACGACGCAGGTTGGGGGCAAATCCGCCTGCCGATCCAGAACATGATGGGGGCAGATCGGGCGTTTGCGACGGGGCTGGCGCTCACGCGGTATGATCGCGTGGTGGAGGCGTTGGGCGGCCACGGCGAGTTCGTCGAACAGCCGGAGGACATCCTCCCTGCGTTGGAGCGCGCCTTCGCCAGCGGCAAGCCCGCCTGCGTCAACGTCGTGATCGACCCCTACGGCCTCAAGAAAACCGGCGCGAGCACGCCCTATATTGTGTAATTGGGCGTTTCGGGGGAAAATCAGCGGGAATTGGCGCAAGTGGACAGTAAATTGAACGCTCAACGGGCACGGCCTGCCGCGTCTTCACAGTAGGGACAGGGCTTGCCCTGTCCAAGATATGGGCAAGTACAACACCCCCTCGCCCCTCATGAGCATGGGGGAGGGGCATGAGGTAAGGGCATGATCGCATCAGATGTCATCAACATGATCGAACTTGGCCAGCGGGCGAAAGCCGCCAGCCAGCAGCTCGCCACGCTCACGACGGCACAGAAGAACGCGGCGTTAACCCGCATCGCCGATTTGCTGGCCGCCCACACGGAGGACATCCTGCGCGCCAACCGCGAGGACATCGCGCGCGCCACTCAAAACGGCGTTGACCCTGTGTGGATCCGTGATCGGCTAGACTTGGAGAAGCGCATGAGCGGCCTCATCGCTGACGTGCGGCGCGTCGTTGAACTGCCCGACCCCGTGGGCACGATCTACGACGAACGCGATGTCTCGCCCGGGCTGCGCGTGCACAAGCGGCGCGTGCCGGTCGGGGTGCTGGGCGTGATCTACGAAAGCCGCCCTAACGTCACCGTAGACGTGAGCACGCTGGCGCTCAAGACGGGCAACGCCGTTATCCTGCGCGGCGGGAGCGACACCCTAACAACCAACCTTGCGCTGGTGGACGTGCTGCGGCGCGCCCTGCGCGAGGCAGGCATCCCCGACGACGCGATGCAGTACATCGCCAGCACCGACCGGCGCTACGTGAACGAGATGCTCAAGCTGCATCAGTACATCGACATGATCATCCCGCGCGGCGGCGCCAGCCTGCACGACTTCTGCCGCGAGCACAGCACGATTCCGGTCATCATCGGCGGCATGGGCATCTGTCACCTGTTCGTCGATCAGAGCGCCAACCTGCCCGCCAGCCTTGAGGTGATCGCCAATGCCAAGCTCCAGCGGCCCGCCGTCTGCAACGCGCTGGATACGCTGCTGGTGCATGAACAGGTCGCAGCCCGCTTCCTGCCCCAAGTGGTGGAGCGGCTGGCGGCGGCGGGCGTACAGTTCCGCGCGGAGCCGCGCGCGCTGGCGCTGGTAGATCACCCGTCGGTGAGCGCCGCTGGCGACGGTGACTTCGACACTGAGTGGATGGGACTCACGCTGGGCTTGAAGGTCGTCAGCGGGCTGGACGAGGCCATCGCCCACATCCGCGCCCACAGCACCCAACACAGCGACGGCATCCTGACCGAGGACGCCGCCACTGCCGAGCGCTTCCTCAACGCCGTCGACAGCGCCGCCGTCTACTGGAACGCCAGCACGCGCTTCACCGATGGCAGCGCGCTGGGGCTGGGCGCCGAGGTGGCCATCAGCACGCAAAAGCTGCACGCGCGCGGCCCGATGGCGCTGGAAGAGCTGACGACGTATAAATGGATCATCGTCGGCCAGTATACGCCCCGCCCCTGACCTATGACACGTTCTTTGGTCATCATCAACCCGCACGCCGGCGGGGGACGCGCCCGCCGCGTTTGGCAGCAGCACGCCGATTACATCCGCGCGCGGCTGGGTGAGGTGGAGGCGGTCGAGACCGCCTCGCAGGACGACGTGGCTGATGTGCTGCGCAGCGCGAGCCGCCGCGGGGTGACGCGCGTCATCAGCATTGGCGGTGACGGCACGAACCACTACAGCGTGAACGCCATCCTGCGCCACAACCAAACCCATCCGCACCATCCGCTGACGTATGCCAGCCTGCCCGCTGGCACAGGGCGCGATTGGTCACGCGGGGCTGCCATGCCCCTCGACGTGCCCAAAGCCGTCGATTGGATCGTCAACACGCGGGTGCGCTATGTGGACGTGGGGCGTGCGCTGCTGGATGGACAGGAGCGCTTTTTTCTGAACGCCAGCAGCGCAGGCATCAGCGGGGAAGTTGTGAAGCGCGTGGAGGCTTCTGCCAAGGGTGGGCGGATCACCTACTTAAAGGCCATTTTGGCCGCGCTGCTGGCGTATCGCCCCACGCCGATGCAGATCGACGTAGACGGCCAGCGCTGGTTTGAGGGGCCAGTCTACTTGGCTGCGGTGTGCAATGGGCGCTTCTTTGGGCAGGGGTTGAAGGTCGCGCCTGATGCTGAGATCGACGACGGCCTATTTGACATGGTGGCAGCGGGCGATCTGCGGCTGCCGGTGGTGCTGCGGCTGCTTCAGCAGATGTACCGCGGGGCGCACATCTTCAGCCCGCACGTGCGGCTGCGGCGCGGCAGCACCGTTACCATTACCAACGCCTCGGCTGACCCCCTCGGCCTTGACCTTGACGGAGAAGGGGCCTTCGCGCAGCAGATCGCCTACAGCATCCTGCCGCAAGCGCTGGGGATGCACACGTAGAAAACAGTGAAAAGTTAGCAAAGTGGAAAGTTGAAAGTGATTGCTGTTAGCGCCACTTTCGACTTTTTCACTTTCAACTTGTTACCCCGGCTTAGGCCTTCGCCGCCACGTATTGGCGCACGCCGTATTGATCGATGATGAGCGGCTCCTCTGGGCGGAGCTGGTCAGCGGGCGCGGCGCTGAGGCGCTTGAACAGGTCGATGAAGCCGTTCGGCTTGACGAGGAAGATATCGCAGCCCTTGTTGAAGGCGCTTTCCATCACGCTGCGGTCGTCGTGCATCGTGGCCACAATCAAGCAGCAGTCGGGGTGCTTCGTGCGCAGGCGCATCAGCAGCTCAAGGCCGCTCATATCGCCAATTTCCAAGTCAACCAGCGCCACGGCCAACGAAGGCAGCGTCATCATCGCGCTGACGGCCTCTGCTCCGCTGCGCGCGCCTGTCACGGTGAAGCCGGCTTGGGTCATTAAGCGTTCGAAAAAAAAGCGGTTAGCGTCAGTATCATCAACAATAAGGGCATTTTTTAGAGACATTTGCGTTGATCCTATGGCTTGCTAGTTAGGAATCAGGTGGAATGGTTGTCTTGCGACCATCTGAACTCGATAATACGCTTTCGGAGGGTTTCTTCGTGGCAGGGCGCATCTCAGTGACGTCGGAAGCAGGCGGCTGCTCCGTGACGGCGGGCATGGGTTGGGTGTCGCTGACGGCGGGTTGTTCCTGCAGGACGGCCACCGCAAGCTGCTCTGAGGTAGAAAGGCGGGTGGGCGCATTCTGCGCGTAGTGCTGAAACAACTGCACCAACTGCGGGATCGGCAGCGGCTTGGCCATGTAATCGGTACAGCCCGCCTCTAGACAGCGCTCACGGTCGCCCACCATCGCATAGGCCGTGACGGCCACAATCGGCGTTTCCACGCCATCGGCGCGCAGACGGCGCACGACGTCTAGCCCATTGAGTTCACCGCTGATCTGAATGTCCATCAGCACCAGATCAGGGTTGACGCTGTGAAACCGCGACAACGCCTCTGTGCCGTCCACAAAGCTGATGACCTCGTGGTTGCCCATCTTGGCCACGCGCTTGACGAGAAAAACGTTCGCGGGGTTGTCCTCCACGTACATGATGCGCATTTCAAACTCCAGTTGCTACCGCGGCCGCATCCGTCTGAACGGGCTGGCCGTCTTGACCGCGATACAACGGCACCGCAAAATAGAAGGTGCTGCCCACGCCGACCTTGCTCTCCATCCAGATCCGTCCGCCCATCAAATCAAGTAGTTGTTTCGAGATGGCCAAACCCAAGCCTGAGCCAGAGCGCGCGTCCCGCCCGCCCGCTCTGGCCTGCTGGAACTCTTTAAACAGCTTGTCATGATACTCAGGGTCAATGCCGATGCCGGTGTCTTTGACGGCCACGATCAGTTCATCCCCTTCGACGCGCGCGATGAGCTTGATCGATCCCGTGTCGGTGTACTTGGCGGCGTTGCTGTACAGGTTGAGCAGCACCTGCCGCAGGCGCGTCTCATCGGCCCACACGCGCGGCAGATCCTCTGGCAGGTCTTTCTCTAGAATGACCGGCTTGTTGGCAATCAGCCCCTTCGTGGTGCTCATCGCCGCCAGCATCAACGGCAGCGGATCAACCGCGCTCATCGACACCTCGAGCTTGCCCGCGTCCACCTTCGCAAGGTCGAGGATGTCGTTGATGACGTGCAGCAGTTGGCGGCCGCTGCTGTAAATCTGCGAGAGGTCGCGCTCGTAGGCAGGGGGCAGCTTCTCGTCGTCGTACATAATGGGGAATTGCAGCATCGTCTCGCTGAAGCCGATGATAGCGTTCAGCGGTGTGCGCAGCTCGTGGCTCATATTGGCGAGGAACTGCCCGCGGAAGTTCTTGGCTTCCTCGGCGGCGCGCTTGGCCGCTTCTAGTTGGGCGTTGGCTTCCATCAAATTCTCGCTGAGCACTTCGCTTCGCTTGAGGCTCATCGTCAGCTCTCGCCGTTTTTCGAACAGCTCATCGTTGACCTTGCGCTCGCGTTGATAGTTGGCCAGCGCCCACTGCGTCACCTGATACAGCTCACCCGAGACCTGCACGGCGAAGGCCGCGGCCAGCAGCATCACCAGCACAGCAAACCCTTGATGCGGCGTGGCCACAAACTGCCCCTGCTGCACGCTCGGCACGCCAAACGTCAGCACGATGGACAAGACGATGGCAACAATCGTGCTGGCGGGCGAGATGAGCAGCCCCACCACAAACACGATGACAGGGTAGACGAACACCAGCGTTTGCAGCGCGGTCTCATCGCCCAGCGCGATCAGCGCCGCGACGGTCACCATGCCGCTCAGCGCATATAACCACGAGGCAGCGTCAATGTAATTTCGTCTGAGCAGGAAGCGCGACAACACCGTGCCCACCATCAGCATGACGCAGCCCACAGCGATCCCAATCGCGCCATTTTGCGAGACCGCCCGCGTGACGCCAAACGTGAGCACGAGCATCAACACGACGAACGAAACCAAAAACGTGACTTGGTTGATCGTCTTGAGACGGTCAACCTTGACCTCAGTTGCGAAGTCAGAATTGGTAAAGGTTGCGATTGTCATTGACCTTAATACTCAATTAAAGCGAATTTAAGTCGTTTAAGTGTATTGTAACAAGTAATGCGAAGGTCGCAATAATTTTTAACAGGTCTAAGCAAGCAAATGCCTGCCAGACCTGTTAAAACCCTACCAATTCTTACGAACCACAGCGCACTGTGACCGTCAGCGTCTCGCCCGCTTGTGACGAGAACGACGCCGAGAACGCTGTATCCGTTTGAAAGGTATGCGTAAGGGTGCGCTGATCGCCGCTCTGCGCGACGATGCCCGTCACCGCGTTCAACCGGATGAAGTTGTTGAACGAGGGTTGGAACGTGCCACCGCTGACCTCAAACGTCACGGTCGTTCCAGCGGTGGCGCGCCAGATGCCGCCGACATCGGTGATCGTCCCGACGGGGCTGGCAGGCTCGGTAAGTGTGACAGGCGCAGCCCCGCACAGTTCGCCGGTGGCAGCGCTGGTCAAGCTGCCGGTGACAGGCGGCGTTTCTGGCAGAGAAGCCGCGGGCACAACCGGCGTCGGCAGCGCATCCGGCAGCGTCGGCGGCTGCTCAACGACGGTGGTTATCTCAGGGGCGGCTTCTTCAGTGATGATCACCTCTTCTGGCGTCGGCTCTGGCAGGTCAGCCGTCGGCAGCGCCACCAAGCGCCCCAGCAGCGAGACCGGCAGGTTGCGCACCAAGCTCGCGTCGTAGGTATCCGGCACGGGGGCGCTGGTAGCCTGCGATTGGCCGTCCACGCTGACGATCACCTCAAACCCCGGCACTACCTCGGAGCGGAACCCATCGGCGATGAAGCGCGCTTCCCCCTCCAACACAATGGCAGAGAAGCTGCCGTTGGGCTGGCTGCGGATGAACAACGTCCCGTTAAACTCCACAATGACCTTGTTGATGCGCGTGCGGACGCGGCTGGTCAAGCCATCGGGCGATTGCAGCAGCAGGCCGCTGTTGGGCGCATCCACGCATGAGGGGTCAACATCACGGCTGCTGACGAGCAGCGCCTGCATGTTGGTGAACTCCGGCGTTTGCTGTGGAACGGGGGTCGGCGCAGGGGTGTTCACGTCCACCACCGGCACGGTCTCGATCCCGCCTGCTATCTCCAGATACGGCGCGTAGACCCACCCGGGCGTGCCGAAACCGTTGGGGATGATGACGCGCACCCACGAGCGATCCGCCAAGCGCCCCGTCACCGTGACCGATTCCCCCGGGCGGAGCTGCCACAGCAAATCCGCGCCCCCGTCTGGGCGGCGGCGGATGTTCAAGCCAAAGTCGGCGATCACGCGCCCGGTGCGCTGGCCAGCCACTTCCTGCACCACGTCCGCATCGTCCGTCACCGTCACGTCGCCAAACGCGATCATCAGCACGTTCACCAGTTGGTTGTTCACGGTGAGCATGCGTGGACGCGCTGCCACCACTGTGAGCAGGCCGTTCTCCGTGTCGAGCGTGCGCAGGCGCAGGCTGGTGAAGTCGGTGATGGCACGGCGGTCAGCGGGCTGAGCAAGCGCAGCGCCTTCTGTGCGCGCAGTGGCTTCCACGATGCCGTTGCCGAGGCAGGCTTGGCCATCCTGCAAGTTCTCACAGATCAGGCGGGTGGCGTTGAAGGCGGCGGCCACCTGCGCCGGGCACGTGCGGCTAAGCGCAGGCGCAGCAGGCGGCGCAGCATCTGCCGGCGCGGGCGCTGCGGGCGGCGGCACAGATGGGTCGGCGGGTGGCAGCGTCGGTTGGGCAGGCACTTGCGCCGCCGCGCCAAAGGCCGCCAACCCGAACGCCAGCAGCCCTAGGACGAGTCGTCTCATGATGGGTCTCCCTTCTCCATGTGTCAGGGGTATTATAGCGACCTTCGCGCGTCGAACGCCGAAAGTGAGCTATAATGCGCCCTGAGGGTGTGCGGCACTCATCATACCCGACGAAAGGTGCGCCTGTGAAGCAAACAATCGTACTCGCCGTGGTTGCGCTGCTGGCGGCTTGCCAGCCCACGGAGCCGCTGCTGCCCACCGTGGCCAGCCTGAGCGACCTGCAAACGCAGGCTGTCGCCAATCAGCCGACCCCCACGCCCACCGAGACCCCGCGCGCCCTCGCGCTCCCGCCCACCTTCACCCCCACCAGCCCACCGTCCACCGAGACACCCATCCCAACACGCGCCCGCGCCACCCCCACGCCCAACACTTTCGACGCGAGCGGCACGCTCTACTACGTCGTCAACGGGCGGCAGTTCATCGCCCACGACCTCGCCACAGACACGCCCCGCGTCGTCCGCGAGTTTGACCCGGGCGTGTTCATCCGCGATCTCACGCTCGCGCCCGATGGCTCGCTCATCGCCTTCGTCGCACAGATCAACCCGATCCTGAGCGAGGTCTTTGTGATGGATCTGGCCGGGGACTACCTTCAGCAGGTGTCGTGTTTGCGCTTCGGCGCTGCCCAGCGCCCCGCGTGGCGCGGCAGCGACCGCCTGACGTGGTTTGCTGCGCCCGCGCAGGGCGAGGCGGGCAACATCTTCCAAGCCAACGTAGAAGGCAGCGGCGCTTGCCCTGAGGGCAACAACCAGCAGGCGCTCGTCCGGCTTGAGCTGCCCACCTTCTATGGCATGGTATGGGAAGGCGACACGCTCTACTACATCCGCACCGACGCCCTGCTGAGCTTCGACCCCGTGACGCAGCTCACCAATACCGTTGTGCCCCACACCGGCTACGGCCCCAACCGCTTCCCGGTTTTGTCGTCACAAGGGGATATCGCCTTCATCGTGGATCGCGTCCTCGCCGGAGGGCAGATCGCCGCCAACGCCAGCATCTACACCGCCCCCGGGCCGGATGGCCGCCGCCGCGTCTTCCCGGCGCTCTTCCCGCCGTTCATCGAGCGCCTCGCGTGGTCAAACAGCGGTGGCCAACTGCTCGGCATCGGGCGCGACCAGATCAACCTGCGCGATGGAGCGACCGGCAGCGTCCGCTTGCTTGCAGATCGCTTGGTGAACCCTGTGGCGACGTTCAGCCCCGATGATGCCCTCGTCGCTTACACCGCGCCCGGGTTGGGCGGCGCGCCGCAGTGGGTGCTGCACGAGCTGGCCAGCGGGCGACGCCGCATCCTGCTCAACGCGCCCCCCGGCCTCTACAGCGACCCGTTTTGGTTAACCAGCGATGAGTTCACCTTGCAGGGGTAACCAACGCAAGCGCTCTGCCCTCGTGATGCTCATTCCGTGATGCCTTCTAGCTTGAGCAGGTCGCGGCGAACGAGTTTGCCCGCGTCGTTGTAAGGCAGGCGATCCACAAAGATATACTTGCGCGGCACTTCATAGGCCGCCAAATGCGGCTTGAGGAACGAAACCAGCTCGGCGCTTTTAACGCTCATCCCGGGCTTGAGGACGATCCACCCTTGCAGCGCCTCTTCACCCACGACTTTGGGATGCGGCACATACCACACGCCCGCGTCCGCCACGGCGGGGTGTTCCTTCAGCACTTTTTCGATGTTAGCTGGGTAGACGTTGAAACCGCCGATGATCGCCATGTCCTTCTTGCGATCTACCAAGTAGAGAAAGCCGTCCTCGTCCATGTAGCCCACGTCGCCAGTGTACATCCAGCGCTTGCCCTCCAACTCGCGCAGGACTTTGGCGGATTCTTCCGGCTGGTTGTAGTAGCCCAGCATCACGTTGGGCGCGTGGAGGATGACCTCGCCCACCTCGCCCACCGGCAGAACGCGCGTCCCCGTCTCCACGTCCACGATGCGCATGTCAACATCCGGCATCGCCACCCCGACGGAGTTGGGGCGAACGGGGCCGGTGATCGGGTTGGCGTGGTTGCCAATCGGCACTTCGCTCAGGCCGTAGGCGTCCACGAGGTTCGGCACACCGGCCGCCGTGACCGCCTCCCACACCGTGCGATGCAGCGGCGAGGCGGCGCTGATGGCGATCAGCATGTGTTTAAAGTTGATCTCACCCTTCTTCACGCGGTCATGGTTGACCATCGAGTACCACAGCAGCGGCACCGCGCACATCACCTCCGGCTTGTAGGTGGCGATGAGGTCAATCAGCGTGTTGGTGTCGCGCGCATCCGGCACGAGCAGCACCTGCCAGCCGCACAAGATCGACTGGTTGAGGACGATAATCAAACCGAAAATATGGAACATCGGCAGCGCCACCACCGATGTAAAGTTCTCGCGCTTGTAGTGTTTGCCGTACTTGGTGTAGTCCACGTTCGTCCACGCGCCCACCTGCTCTGTGCTGAAGGCGAGCATGCGATGCGTCGCCATAGCGCCTTTGGGCGTGCCGGTTGTCCCGCCGGTGTACTGCAAGAAGGCGATGTCGTCCGGCTCAACGACGACTTCAGGGCGCTGCCCCTTGTGCTTGCGCAGCAGGTCTTGAAACCAGAAATCGCCCGCCTCGATCTCTTTGAGCGCGTGGCCGCCCTTCTCCTCCTGCGTGGCGGTGAAGGCTGTGCGCGCCAGCGGCGCGAGATACTCTTTGACGTTGGTCACGATCACATGGCGGACTTTCGTCCCTGCTTGCACTGCTTTGAACGTGTTGTACAAGGCTGTGATCGTCACGAGCACAATCGCGTCGCAGTCGTTGGCCTGATACTGAATTTTGGGCGGGGGATACGCAGGGTTGATGGTGGCAACGACGCCGCCTGCCTTCAAGATACCGTAATAGGCGATGACAAAGGCCGAGATGTTGGGCATCAGCAGGGCGACATGCTGCCCCTTCTGCAAGCCGATCTCGACCAGCGCGGCGGCGAAGGCATCGCTCGCCTCGTCCAGCTCCTTATACGTCACCACGTGCTTTTGATGCCCTACCACAGGCAGGCGCACGCTGGTGATGAGGGCGGGCTTGTTGGGCTGGCGGCTCGCCGTGTCCCGCAGATATGACTGCACCGTGCGCTCCGGCGGCGCACCTAGCGTCGTGGGCACGCCCGGCTCATAGTGCTTCAGCCACGGTTTATCCGCATACGTTACCACAAAACTTGCTCCAGTTTGGTAACAATCCAATATCTCATCTTATAGTTTGCCAAAATCAGCGCCAATTTACGAGTTAAACCTGCTGAGCAGCGCATTTACGCCTCAACGGATCGACCTAGCCCGTCTGGCCTGCGGTCATGTTGACTAGCTTCGACCGTGATCGATGGATGGCAAGGCCTCATCCCCAACCCCTTCTCCCGAAGGAGAAGGGGCGAGTCCCCGCCACGGGAGAGGGGACAGGGGGTGAGGGATTCAGACACTCCCCCACGGAACCTTATGTGCGTGATTGTCGTCATAACGATACAATAGGAAAAATGGTTCAAGATGTGTGAGGAGGTCTCGATGGGCAAGAAGATCGTCATTTTGCTGTTGGCGCTGCTGATTAGCGCGGCCAGCGCCGTGGCACAAGAGCGCAGCCACACCGTGCAGCGCGGAGAAACCCTCACGCGCATCGCGCGGCTCTACGGCGTGAGCGTCCAGTCGATCATCACGCGCAACAACATCGCCAACCCCAACCGCATCGTGCCCGGGCAAGTCCTTGTCATCCCATCAACCACCCCGATTCCGCTGCCCACGCCCCAGCCGCCGACCGGCGTCACGACCTATGTCGTCCAGCGCGGCGACACGTTGAACACCATCGCGGCGCGCTTCGGCCTCTCCTCGTGGCGGCAGATCGGCGCGTTCAACAACTTGCAAACCCCCAACGTGATCTTCGCGGGGCAGGTGCTGCAAATCCCGCCCGCCAGCTACGTCCCGCCCGCCAGCTACCAGCCTGACCTCAGCGCGGGGCAGGGCGGCGGCGCGCTCCCGCCCCAACAGACCATCACCTACATTGTGCGCCAAGGCGACACGCTCGACAGCATCGCCCGCACCTACAACACGACCCAAACAGCCATCCTCCAAGCCAACAACCTCGTGACGACCGTCGTGATCCCCGGGCAGGTGCTGCTCGTTCCGATCAACACCGTGGTGATCCAGCCCACGCCCATCCCGCCCGTGACTCCGCCGGTGGTCGTGCTGCCGCCGCCCGTCAACAACACGCCGATTCGCGGGCCGCGCTACGTCGTCCAGCCCGGCGACACGATGATTCAGATCGCCCGCCGCGCCAACCGCAGCCCGTGGGCCATCGCGGCCGCCAACGGCATCTACAATCTGAACCGAATTTTCGTCGGTCAGGTGCTCATCATCCCCTGATCGCGTCGTGTCTCGTCGTTCGCTCACAGTTTGGGGGGTGCGCCTGTGGTTCGGCGCACTCCTGCTGTTCGGGTCAGAAATCTTGATCTGGACGGATCCGTTTGCCCTCTCCATCGTCGATTGGCTGGGGCGCGGCTTCGTCTGCACGCTCATCGCCACGCTGCTGCTCGACCTCGCCGCGCGCTTCCGCATCCGCGACATCTACGACAGCATGGCGCTGCTGGCCATCGGCGCGCTGCTCATCGGCCTGCTGACCGCCCCCAACTTCGCCCATGCTGACTTCCCGCGGACGCTGCTCACGCGGGTGCTGGGGGCCTATGGGTTGACAGGCCTCGAGATGTTGGGGCTGATGCTGGTGTTGTGCTGCGTAGTGGATCGCCGCGTGCGGCGGCTGATCCTGCCGGTGGCCGCGTGGAACGGCTTCTACTTCGGCGTGTGGCTGCGCTGGATGCCGGTCTTCAACCCACAGATCGCCCCGTTCGTCCCGCTGGAGCAGGCGCTGCTGTTGGCGGGTGGGGTGTTCTTGCCCTGCGCTGCGCTGTGGTGGGGGCTGCGCCACCCGCTGCGCCAGCTTCACCCGCTTGACCTGCGCCTGCCGGTTGTCCCCTTTCTCCTGTTGATCGCCGCGCTGATCGCGCTCAGCTTGCCCTCGCTCATCACCGGCGCGCTGACGACCGGCCCGTTAGTGGCCTCGCTGCTGCTGATGGGCGTGTCGTATGCCGTGCTTTACTTCCGCCGCAGCCCGCGCGACCCGATGCTGTTGGACGCATTCCTGCCAGCAGCCCCTACAAACGGTTGGTGGCTGCTTGGGATCGTCGGGGCGTTCCTCGCGGCCTGCCTGTTCGCTTACAACCTGCCGCTGGCGGGCAGCGATCAGATCAACCAACTGTGGCTGATGGAGGTGGGCTTTGGGGCGGTCGGGGCGCTGTGGTATCCGCTGGTGGCGGCCGTGCTGGCCTTCCGCGCGGTGGATGAGCAGATGAGGCGGAATCAGCTGTGAGCGGGAATCAGTGACCCGCAGACAGTAACCGCTACTGTTCAGTGTTCACTAAAATCACCATGTTGCTGCGGTGGATCGCCTCATCACCGTAGGAGTAACCTAGAATTTCCACGATGCGGCTGGACTTCTGGCCGATGATCTGCGCAAGGTCATCCGAATCGTAGTTCGACAGGCCGTGGGCAATCTCGCGGTTGGCCTGCGTGAACACAGCCAGCGTTGCGCCGCGCTTAAACGCCCCCTGACACGCGGTGATCCCGACCGGCAGCAGGCTGGCGCTCGTCTTGCTGAGCAGGGCACGCTCTGCCCCTGTGTCCACGATGACGCGCCCCTGCGGTCGGTCGGTCATCAGCCAGCGCTTGCGGCTCTCGACATGGGTGCTGGTGGCAAGGAAGCGCGTGCCGATGCGCTCCCCATGCACGAGGCGCTCGATCACCCGCGTCACGGTGGCGCTGGCGATGACCACGGTCACGCCGGCGCGCGTGGCGACCTGCGCAGCTTGCAGCTTCGTGATCATGCCGCCCGTGCCGTGGCGCGTGCCCGCCCCGCCTGCTCGCGCCAGCACGGCCTCGTCAATGAGCGGCACTTCTTCGATGAGCTGCGCGTCGGGGTGGGTGCGCGGGTCAGCGCTGTAGAGACCTTGTTGATCTGTCAAGATGATGAGCAGGTCAGCCTCAAGCGCGCTGGCCACCAAAGCCGACAGGTTGTCGTTGTCGCCCACGCGAATTTCCTCAGTGGCGATGGTGTCGTTCTCGTTGATGATGGGCACGATGCGCTGGCTGAGCAGCATCGTCAGCGTGTCGCGCGCATTGAGGTAGCGCACGCGATGGCTGAGGTCATCGCGCGTGAGCAGCACCTGCGCCACTGGGATCTCAAAGATGTCGAACAGCTCATTGTAGCGCTGCATCAAGCGGCTTTGGCCCACCGCGCTGAGCATCTGCTTGACCGGCATGGCTTTCGGCAGCTCAGGGTAGTTGAGGCGCTCCCGCCCGGCGGCCTGCGCCCCCGATGAGACGAGAATCACCTCATGCCCCTGCTGATGCAGCGCGGCCAACTGCTGCACGATGTTGAGCATCGCCGCGCGCTTCAGGCGGTTCGTCCCCGCCGTCAGCGAGCTTGTCCCTAGTTTGACGACAACGCGCATACGCTCAGGCTTGTTGGACGAGTCCGCCGCGCGCGGCTTGCACTGCGTTCATGATGAGGTGCGCCCGCGAGCGCAGGCGGCTCTCCGTCCATGTGCCGTCGCCGGTCAGCCACCCAGCCATACCCAGCGCCATCGCCCCCGCTTGCAGGAACTGCGCGCCGTTTTCGGCGTTCATCGCGCCGTTCATCATGAACTTCATGTGGCTGAGCGGGCCATAGATCGCCTTGAAGTAATCCAACCCCAGCGCGCCAATCGGGAACAGCTTGAGCAGCTTGACGCCCATGCCCCACGCGTTGACGCACTCGCTCGGCGTGATCACGCCCGGGACCATGAACACATCGTGCTTCATCACAAACTCGACGACCTCCGGTTGAAACGCAGGCGAGACGATAAAATCTGCGCCCGCGTCGATCACACGGCGCGCCGTCTCCACGTCGAGGACGGTTCCCATGCCCGCCATCACACGGTCGCCGTACTGCTTCTTGACAGCCACCATCGCCTCGATGGGCTGTTCGCTGTTCATGGTGAACTCAAAGGTGCTGATGCCCTCATCGAGGAACACCTCGGCCAAGTTCAGCGCGACCGACGGCGGGAAGTGGCCGCGCATCCCCGCCATGATGACGGCCTGCTCTAAGTGGTCAAAGGCTTGCTGCGGTGTCATGGTTGATCTCCTCGTTAACACTGAATGGCATCGCGCAGAATTATGGCTGATCCATCGGTCAAATTCCAACACGTAGATCAGTCCACGTCCATCCGCGGCATGATGATATCCTCCACGCCGTAGAAGCTCGCCGCGCAGGGCCGCGTGAAGCCGTCTGGCTGGTCAATCTCGTCTAGATGGAGAAACGCCGCCAGCGAGAAGCGATACGCAGGCACGTCGATCACGCCGCGGTTGCCCGCCGCCACCTCTGCCAGAATCATAGCGTGCACCGTGTCCCAGTCTTGAGCATAGGCTTGAAAGTTCGGCAGGCGGCTGAGGTTGTTGGCCAACGCTCCCACTGGCAGCGCCACCATCAGCCCGATCAGCGCAAGGCGCACCGCACGATAGGCTGGCCGCCGCTTGATCTCAGCGGACGGGAAGCCGCGCCGTGCCAGCCACACTGCAAACATATAGCCCAACACCACCATGCACAGCGCCTGCGCCACACGCGGAAAGAACATGGTGCGTCCCAGAAGCATCCCTACCCCATAGGACGTGGCGATGATTGTTGCTACAGCTACGCCCAATGAAAGCGCAATCAGCGATGATATATCCAGCCATATCCACCGTTCAGACATAGGCAAACGCCTGATGCGCGCTGCATCTTCTCCGCCTATCGCCATCGTAAGGAACACACCTACTACCAGCCCAAGCAGCCCATACAACAGGGTGTAGCCGTAGGGAACCAATAAGTAGCTCAGAGTGTACTGTATCGTCAACGTAACCAACTCGAGAATTGACGGTGTTGTAAAGCCATTCATTGCAAATTCATGGGTCTGCCGCACTGCATTCCCCGGGGCAGTGAACACCAGCACAAATGAAACTAGTGTTGCCAAGGCTACAGCGGCAATCACTGTCAGCAGTACCCGACGCCTTTCGGCCGGCGCGCGCCACACTACGTAGATCGCCGCC
>JBDNCV010000037.1:0-28665 GCA_046719465.1 Anaerolinea sp. | reverse complement strand
TATGAACTCGACAACCTCGAAGCGTTCAACTTCGTGTGCTATGAGGCGCTCGACGGCGGCGGCACGCGCTCCCTGCGGATCGACCCGCTTGGCAAGTCGCTCGCTGGGGCGGTATTGTATATTGAACTACCTGAGGATGCGCCTCAGTTGGAGGACAATCATGGCCACCCTGTTGATCTCACTCGATGAGCGCCTCGCGCGGCGCTTGCTCAACCTTGCGGCGAATCAGAATCGCAGCGTAGACGAGTTGCTGGAAAGATTAATATCAAACGCTGAACAGGAACAAGAAATGTCGCCTAGTGCTCGCAGCTTGCTTGAGCTGGCGAGGCTAGCACGCGAACTTAACGACCACGCTGACGATCCCAACATCGCCCAGACGTTCGAAGACCAGCTTCATCACAAAGGACAGCAGGTCGATGCAACACGTGCTGGTTGATTCAAGCTTTCTGTTTGCATTAGTCAGCCCGAACGACGTTGAGCACGTACGCGCCGTGAGCGTTGTGCAAGCGCCACGGCGTGTCTTCTACATTCCTGAGATTGTGCTAGCCGAAACGGCATACATGGTGCGCACGCGAATCTCACAACGTGCCCTTGTTCAAGCTGTGCGGGTATTGGCAGCAGGCCCACATGAACTTATCAGCCTCACCAAAGCCGACCTCATCCGCGCGGCCAGCATCATCGAACGCTACGCCGCTGCCGACTTTGACCTCGCCGATGCTAGCTTGATGGCGCTTGCCGAGCGTATGAGCATCACCCACGTGGCAACATATGACCGCCGCGACTTCGGCCAGTTCAAGCCGATCCACTGCGACTTTTTGACCTTACTCCCTGAATAGGACACCTTATGACCGATACTTCTTCGTTTGATACTTTGCTGTATGAGATCGACCACGCGCGCGGCTACGCCCACATCACGCTGAACCGGCCCGAGACGCGCAACGCGATGAACTTCCGCATGGTGGAGGAACTTTACCACGCGGTGGAGGGGCTGCGCGGGCGGCGCGACGTGCGCGTGATCGTGCTGCGCGGGGCCAACGGCACGTTCTGCGCTGGTGGAGACATCAAAGAGATGCGCGAGAACCACGTGCCGGGGAACGGCAGCCGCGTCAACCTCGATATGATGCTGCGCGCGTTCAACACCGCTGACCAGATCGTCGTCAGCGTGATCGAGGGGGCAGCGCTGGGCGGGGGCTTTGGGCTGGCGTGCGTCAGCGATATTGCGCTGGCCGCCACCACTGCCGAGTTTGGCCTGCCGGAGGTGCGGCTCGGCCTCACGCCGGCGTTCATCTCCCCGTTTGTGATTGAACGGCTCGGACTCACCCGCGCCCGCGAACTCATGCTGAGCGGACGGCGCTTCAAGGGCGCGCTGGCCGCTGAGTACGGCCTCGTGCACCGCGCGCTGGAGCCTGACCAGCTCGACGCAGCGTTGGAGGAGCTGCTAAACGAGCTGCGCCACTGCGCCCCCAACGCCATCGCCGCCACGAAGGCGCTGATCTTTGAGGTGAAAGATAAGCCGCTGGATGACACCGTCGAATACCGCGCCAACCTGCTGAACACGCTGCGAGCGGGCGACGAAGCCCAAGAGGGGCTGCTGGCGTTCATGCAGAAGCGCGCTCCTCGCTGGTCAACTGGGGGTGAGGCATGATCCGCAAGCTGTTGATCGCCAACCGCGGCGAGATCGCCGTCCGCATCATCCGCACCTGCCGCACGATGGGCATCGCCACCGTCGTCGTCTACGCTGAGCCTGACCGCGACTCGCTGGCCGTCGACATGGCAGATGAGGCGGTCGCGCTGGGCGGCGCTGCCCCCGCGGAAAGCTACCTCGTGATCGAGAAGATCCTGCATGCGGCGCTCAACACGGGCGCAGATGCCATCCACCCGGGCTTCGGCTTCCTCGCAGAGAACGCGCAGTTTGCCCGCGAGGTGGTCGAGCATGGCTTCACGTTCGTTGGGCCGTCGCCTTCCAGCATCGAAGCCATGGGCGACAAGCGCATCGCCAAGACGATGCTCAAGGATGTGCCTTTCGTGCCCAGCTACTTTGGTGACGATCAAGCCGACGCGACGCTCATCCGTGAAGCAGAGCGCATCGGCTACCCCGTCATGGTCAAAGCAGCGGCGGGCGGCGGCGGGCGCGGGATGCGCTTGGTGCATCAAGCGGCAGACCTGCCGGAAGCGTTGGCCTCGGCGCGGCGCGAGGCGGCCCAAGCCTTTGGCAACGACAGCCTCATGCTGGAGCGCGCCCTGCTGACGCCGCGCCATATCGAGGTACAGCTCATCGGCGATCAACACGGTCACCTCATCGCTCTTGGTGAGCGGGAGTGCAGCGTCCAGCGCCGCCACCAGAAGATCGTCGAGGAAGCGCCCTCCACTGCCCTCACGCCCGAGCTGCGCCAGCGCATTTGTGATACAGCCGTCAGCATTGGCCAGCAAATTGGCTACTATAACGCGGGCACAGTCGAGTTCCTGTTGGACACAGACGGCCAGTTCTACTTCATGGAGATGAACACGCGCCTCCAAGTCGAACACCCTGTGACGGAGATGATCTACGGGATCGACCTTGTGCGCTGGCAGATTCGCATCGCCGAGGGCGAGCGGCTGGCCGACATCATGGGGGATGCGCCGCCCCAGCCGCGCGGCCACGCGGTTGAGGTGCGCGTCTACGCAGAGGATCCCAGCAACCTGTTCCTGCCTGTCACCGGCACGATTCAGCGCTTTCAAGCCAGCCCCCATGCCCGCACCGACAGCGGCGTCCGCAGCGGGGATGTGGTCAGCCCTTACTATGACCCGATGATCGCCAAAGTGATCGCCCATGCCGATACGCGCGCCGAGGCGCTGCGCACGCTGCACTACGCGCTGGGCGAGATGCAGCTCATCGGGATCACCAACAACATCGCCTACCTGCGCCGCCTGCTGCTGCACCCCGACCATGTGGCGGGCAAGCTGAGCACGCGCTTCGTCGACGACCACCCTGAACTGCTGCCAGAGCCGACAACAGTTCCGCCAGCGGCCTTCATCGCCGCTGCGCTCAGCCGCGCCGACCTTGGGCGTTATTGGCGCAACTTCCACAATCGCCCCATCACGCAGCGCTTCACCGCAGGCGACACGACGATCACCGTCTCTATTCAAGCAGCAGGCCGCGGCCAATTAGAAGCCGCTGTGGGCGATGCCACCCACCTGCTCGAAATCAACCATGACGACGGCTTACAGAAGACCTTCACCCTCAACGGCCATCGTCGCCGCGCTGCCGTCGTCAACGTGGATGAACAAGTCTGGGTGCATCTCGACGGCACGACCTACACGCTGCGCTGGGTGAACCCGCTGCCGGTCGCCGCTGCCCGCCGCGAAGCCGCTGGGTCATTGCGCGCGCCCATGCCCGGCAAGATCATTCGCGTGGCGGTGACAGAGGGGCAGTCGGTCGCCGCGGGCGATCTGCTGATGATCCTTGAAGCGATGAAGATGGAGCATCGCATCGAAGCGCCGCATGCAGGCGTGGTGAGCGCAATTCGTTACCAGCAGGGCGAGACGGTCAACGCGGATGAAATCCTGCTGGAACTGGCCGAGGCTGCCGCCGAAACCTAAGCATCGGGTAAGAGTTTTTGCTTGATACCGGTCATAAGGACAGACGTAGTGCGCATCGTGGGTTACAGTAGTGTAGACAGGCTTATCAGCCTGTAAACTGCCCATAACCCCCGGAGGTAAACATGTTTAGAAACGGGTTCTTACTCGGGTTAGGCTTGCTGTTCTCTCTGAGCGCCAGCCTTAGCGTATCAGCGCAGGAATCCGTGCTGCGTGTGGGGCTGCCCGCTGTGGTCAACATCAACCCTGCAACTGGCTCCAACGATCCTGAGGTGATGTTCAACCACTTGATCTATGATTACCTTTACAGCCTGAGCGCCGACAATGAGTTGATCCCCAACCTCGCAACCGGCTATGAGGTGAGCGAGGATGGCTTGGTGTACACCTTCACCTTGCGTGAGGGAGTGACGTTCCACGATGGCTCGCCGTTCAGCGCGGCCGACGTCGTCTTCAGCTACAACTACCTCAAAGAGCAAGGTTCGCCTGCGCTAAACCTGCTCGGTGACTTTGAAATCGCGGGGGAAGGCTTGACAGTCACCTTTACGCTGCCGCAGCCCAACGCCGACTTCATCTACGGGATCGCCTCCAATTGGGCGTTCATCCTGCCCGATGGTGCGACAACGCCCAACGTGATCGGCGACAGCACGAACGACTTCAGCAACTTCAACGGGACAGGCGCGTTTAAGCTGATCGCCTACAGCCCGAACGCCTTTGCCCTGTTCGAGCGCAACCCCAACTACTGGATGGAAGGCGCGCCCCTGCTCGACCGTGTGGAGCTGATCTTCATCAACGACCAGCAAGCGCAGATCGACGCGCTGCGCTCCGGTGCGGTCGACTTCATCTTCAAGATCGCCTACGAACAGTTGGATGAGGTGAGCGGCCCGGGCATCGTCCCCATCGTCAAAGCCACCAACCAGCACCCTGTGATCCGCCTGCGGTCAGACGCGCAGGGGCTGGGCGCGGATGTGCGCGTGCGGCAGGCCTTCAAGTTCGCCACCGACCGCGAGCTGCTCAACATCAACTTGTTTGATGGGGTGGCCACCGTTGGCAACAACGACCCCATCGGCCCGCTCTACGGCCCCTTCTTCCACGATGACATCCCCAACCAAGAGTTCAACCCAGCCCGCAGCTGTGAGCTGCTGGCGGAGGCGGGCTACCCCGACGGGCTGGGCGCGGATGAACCCATCGTGTTCTACATCGACGACTCGTTCAACTACGTGCAGATGGCGGAGTTCCTCCAGCAAGATTGGGCCGAGGGCTGCATCTTCGTGGAGCTGCTGCCGCGCCTGCCCGGGGAATACTACGCCGGCGACGCCGACACTGCTGAATGGCTCAACGTTGATTTAGCGGTCACCGGTTGGGGGTCGCGCCCCACGCCGCAGCAGTACCTCGTCGAGGCCTATGTGACGGGCGCATCGTTCAACGAGTCGCGCTGGTCTGACCCTGAACTGGACGCGCTGGTGGCGCAAGCAGGCGCCACCGCCGACGTCGACGAGCGCGCGGCCCTCTACCGCCAGATCGCGCTCATCTTCGCCGAGCGCGGCCCGATCATTGTGCCGTTCTTCGCGCCCATCATCGGCTTCACGACCGACCGCGTGAGCGGCCTCGACATGCACCCGTTCCCGGGTCGGACTGATCTGCGCATGGTGCAAGTCGGCCCCTGATGTCCACCTCCGCTGCACCGTCGGGGGTGACCAGCTCATCCCCGACGTTCCTTCAGCGGCGCTGGCGCGGTGTGGCGCGCTTTTGGCAGCGCCTAGCGCGCTACCCACTGGCGTTCAGCGCGACGCTCATGGTGCTGATCTTTCTCATCATGAGCGTGGCTGGGCACTGGCTCGCGCCCTACCCCTATGACGCGGTGCAGCCCGACCCCGAACGCTGCGTGACCCGCGGAGAAACGGTGCGCTGCGCCGCGCTCAGCAACGCGCCGCCCTCGCCTGCTCACCCTTTCGGCACAGATCGCAATGGGCGGGATGTCCTCAGCCGCTTGCTCTACGGCGCGCGTTACACCATCGGCCTGCCGCTGGTGGCGACGCTGCTGGCAGTGGCGCTCGGGACGGGGCTGGGGCTGCTCATCGGCTATGTGGGCGGCGCAGTCGATGAGGTCGTCAGCCGCTTGATCGACATCCTGCTGTCGATCCCCGCGATCATCCTTGCGCTGGTGAGCCTCTCGACCGTCGTCCCGACGCTGGCGGCCAGCCCCAACCCGCTCGTTCAGTCCATCGGGCCGATCAATATCGCGCTCGTGCTGGTGATCGTCCTGCTCTACACGCCGATCGTCGCCCGCGTGATCCGCGCGGCCACGCTGGGGCTGCGTGATCGCGGCTACGTGGAGCTGGCCAAGCTGCGCGGCGAAAGCACCTTCTACATCCTGCTGCGTGAGATCTTCCCGGGGGTCGTGCCCGCGCTGGCGGTGGAGGCGGCGCTGCGCTTCTCCTATGCCATCTTCTTGGTGGCCAGCCTCGGCTTCTTGGGGTTGGGCGCACAGCCGCCCATCCCAGAATGGGGGCGGATGGTCTTAGACGCCCGTCCAACGCTCAACGCTGCGCCGTGGGCGCTGTGGTTCCCTGTGGGGGCGATTGCCCTGCTCGTCATCAGCGTGAACCTAATGGCCGACGGCTTACAGCGCGTGTATCAAGAAAACGAAGAGTAGCGCATGGTGGTTGAAGCTCGCAGCCTATCAGTTGAGTATCGCATCCGCCGCGAGTGGGTCAGCGCGATTTTGGACGTGTCGCTCAAGCTCGAGCCGCGCCGCATCCACGGCCTCGTCGGTGAGAGCGGCAGCGGCAAAAGCACCCTCGCGCTGGCGCTGATGCGCTGCCTGCCCGCCAACGCCCGCATCAGCGGCGGCTCGATCTGGCTGGGCGATCAAGATCTGACGCAGCTCAGCCCGCAGGCTATGCAGCGCCTGTGGGGACGGCGCATTGCGCATGTGCCCCAAAACCCGCTGGAGGCGCTCAACCCGACCATGACCATCGGCGCGCAGATGACCGAGGTCACGCGGCTGCACCTCGGCCTCAGCGCCGAGCAAGCCCGCCAACAGGCGCTGGACGACCTGAAGCGCGTCAACATCGCGGACGGCGACCGCGTGCTGGGGCGCTACCCGCACCAGCTTTCCGGCGGAATGCAGCAGCGCGTCATGATCGCCACGGCGCTCAGCACCCAACCCGACCTGCTCATCCTCGACGAGCCAACCACCGCGCTCGACGTGACCACACAAGCCGTCATCCTCGATTTGATCCGCGAGCGCGTTCGCACGGAGAACACTGCCGTGCTGTTCGTGTCGCACAACTTGGGGGTGATCGCCCAGCTGTGCGACACGGTGACCGTCCTCTACGGCGGCGAAGTGATGGAGACGGGGCCGGTGGCGCGCCTCTTTGCTCAGCCCGTTCACCCCTACACGGTCGGCCTGCTGCAAAGCATCCCCAAGCCCGCCGCCGAGAGCGAAGCGCGCCTCATGACGATTGACGGGGTGGCGCCCTCGCTCACGCGGCGGCCCAGCGCCTGCGTCTTTGCTGACCGCTGCCGCGCCGCCGTGGCGCGCTGTCACCAAGAGAAGCCGCCGCTCGAAACGGTCAGCGCTGACCACGCGACGCGCTGCTGGCGCTGGCCAGAGGTGCAGAGCGGCCAAGTGGCGCTCACCCAGCGCGCCAGCATCACCCCCACGGAGCCGCCCCAGCTCAGCACGCCCGTCCTGCGCGTGCGCCAGCTTCAGAAGCATTTTGTAGAAGGGGGCGTGCTGCGCCGCCTGATGGGGCAGGTGAGCCGTGTACGCGCGGTCGAGGATGTGTCGCTGCACGTCAATCAGCGCTCTACGGTCGGCATCGTGGGCGAGAGCGGCAGCGGCAAGACGACGCTCGCCCGCGCCATCGTCGCGCTTGATCCAGCAGATCGCGGCGAGATTGAACTGCTCGGCCAGCCCATCAGCCTGAAGCTGCGCGAACGCTCTACCGAGACGCTCGGTCGGCTGCGTTTGGTGTTCCAGAACCCCAACGAGGCGCTCAACCCCCATCACACCGTGGGGCAGGCCATCGGGCGCACCCTTCGCCTGCTCGACCAGAGGCGCGGCAGCCAAACGGACATCCAAGCGCGCATCGCGGAGCTGCTGCAAGCGGTCGGCCTCGCGCCCGAGTACGCCAGCCGCTACCCTGCCCAGCTCAGCGGCGGCGAGAAGCAGCGCGTCGCCATCGCGCGCGCCTTCGCCGCTGACCCCGACCTCATCATCGCCGATGAGCCGACCAGCGCGCTCGACGTGTCGGTGCAGGCGGTCATCGTCAACCTGCTGAAAGACTTGCGCAGCCAGACCGGCGTGAGCTACCTCGTCATCTCACACGATCTAGAGCTGGTGGTCTACATGGCTGATTGGATCGCGGTCATGTACCTCGGCGAGATCGTCGAACAGGGAACCGCCGCCGACGTCTACGGCATCCCCTCACATCCCTACACTGAAGCGCTCATCTCGGCTGTGCCTGTGCCTGATCCCACGGTCAAAGACAAGCGAATTCGCCTGCAAGGCGACGTTCCCAGCCCGCGCAGCAAGCCCAGCGGCTGCCCGTTCCACACGCGCTGCCCGCGCTTCATCGGGCGCATCTGCGTTGAGCAGGCTCCACCCGTCCGCACGAGCGCGAACGGCCACCAAATCCGCTGCCACTACACGCTCGACGAGCTGGCCGCGCTGCAAGCCGCCGACCACACGGAGGCCTCATGATCGCCTTCCTCGTGCGGCGCTTGCTGCTGCTCATCGTGACGCTGCTCGTCACCAGCGCGCTGATCTTCAGCCTGACGCAGCTCCTGCCCGGCGACGTGGCGCGGCTCATCCTCGGGCGTGAGGCCACGCCGGAGCGCGTCGCCGCGTTCAACCGGCAGTACGGCCTCGACCTGCCGCCGCTGGAGCAGTACACCCGCTGGCTCGGCAGCTTCATCCGCGGCGATTGGGGGCGGTCGTTCGCCGCAGGCAGCGCGGCCGTGCGCCCCATCGTGCTGGAGCGGCTGAGCAACTCGCTGCTGCTGGCAGGCGTCACGCTGGCGATCAGCGTCCCCGTAGCGATCTTCTTAGGCGTGATCGCGGCGCTGCGGGCAGGCACATGGCTTGACGGCCTCATCAGCATCGGCACGCTCTCGGTCGTCGGCCTGCCCGAATTTGTGACCGGCCTCGTCCTCATCAACGTGTTTGCGCTGGGGCTGGGTTGGTTTGAGGCCACCGCCCTGATTCGTCCGGGCTACACGCTGACGGAGTGGGTGCGCGTGCTGGGGCTGCCTGCGCTGACGGCCAGCTTTGTGCTGGTCGGCTATATCGCCCGCCTGACGCGCGCGGGCACGCTCGAAGAACTCAACAAACCCTACGTCCGCACGGCCACGCTCAAAGGCCTGCCGCGCCGCGTCGTCATCGTGCGCCACGTGCTGCGCAACGCCCTGCTGCCCACTATCACCGTGATCGCCATCAGCATCGGTTGGCTCATCGGCGGCATGGTCGTCATCGAGTCGATCTACAACTACCCGGGGGTTGGCTCGGAGCTGGTGCGCGCCGTCGAACAGAAAAACCTGCCGATGCTGCAAGCCATCACCATGATCGTAGTGACGGCCTTCGCCATCGCCAACCTGATTGCAGACATCCTCTACACGCTGCTGAACCCCCGCATCCGCTTCAGATAGGGGTATAATCGAGGGTAGAAGTGTCAGCGGGAGGTAACATGCCCAGATACGATTATCGCTGCCGCGCCTGCGGCTACACGTGGGAGGCCACCCACAGCGCATCCGAGCGCCCAGCCGAGTGCCCAAGCTGCGAAGGGCAGGACTTCGAGCGGCTCATCACCAGCGCGCCGACCGTCGCCGGTGGCATCATGACCCACGCCGGCGATGGCTACCGCGCCACCCAAGAACAGCTCCGCAGCAAATGGGCAGAGGAAACGCCCAAGCTGCGCAAAAAACTGCGCGACAAGCTCGGCGACCGCGTGGATCAACTCCCGACGCTGAACTACAACTACGATGATTAGGGGGCTGAGCGCGTCGCTGGTCAACGGGCGGCGTTGGGACGGCAGCGCGTTCACCCCTTGCGACCTTCACATCGCTCATGGCCGCTGGTCAGAGCGCCCGCCGCGCCGCGCCCCCACACTCGACCTTACAGGCGCGCTCGTCCTGCCAACGCTCGTCAACGCGCACGATCACCTCGAACTCAACCACTACCCGCGCACCCGTCCACAGCCGCGCTACACCAACGCCGCCGACTGGGCGCAGGATGTGAACGCGCTGCTCGATCAGCCGCCTTATGCTCACCTGCGCGCTCACCCCTACGAGGCCAAAGCCCACGCAGGCCTCGTGAAGAACGTCCTCAGCGGCGTGCATTGGGTCATCCAACACGGCAGGCCGCACCCTTACCTCTTCCGTCGATCTCACCCGATCCGCGTGCTGCCCGCCTATGAGTGGGCGCACTCGGTCTACCTCAGCGCGCCGCGCGAGATTCAGCAGGCGCACGGGCGCGCCACGGCGCAGCGCCGCTTTTTCATCCACGCTGCTGAAGGAACCGACGGTCGTGCCGCCGACGAGATCGCTGCGCTGGAACGCTTGGGCTGCCTTGACGTGCGTACCGTCCTCATCCACGGCGTGGGCATCCCAGCCGACATGGTCACGCAGGCGCTCAAGCCGCGCGGCGTCACGCTGATCGCCTGCCCCACTACCAACGCCTACCTGCTGGGGGCGCTGGCTGATGTGGCGGCGTGGCACGGCGCGCTGGCCATTGGGACGGATTCGCGCCTCACCGCGAGCGGCGACCTGTGGGATGAGGTGCGCGCGCTGCTGGAACAAGTCGGCGCGCAAGCGTGGGAAGCGCTCCACGCTGCGCCTGCCACGCTGGGGCTGCCTATCCCCCGCTCGTTTGCAGTCGGCGCGCTCGCAGCTTGCACCGTCATCGGCCCCCAACTCACACGCAGCGACATTCGGCTGGTCATTGCGGCGGGCAAGCCGCTGTGGGGCCAGCCCGACCTCATGCGCGCGCTGGCCGTGCCCACCGTTCGCGCTGAGCTGGATAACACGCCGGTTGCTCTTAGTCAACCGCTTGCGCGCTGGCTGAGTCGCGCTACACTCGAAGAAAGCGGTTTCACCGTGTGCCAGCCCGCCGTGCGCCGCTGGTGGTGAGCCGAAAGGGAACCCTTACATGCGCGTTCTGTTTGGTCAATCTTATTACTTGCGCTTTGACCCCAAGCTGTGGGAGGCTCAGCAGCCCTATCCCCCCCTCGGCACGCTCTACGCCGCCGCCATGCTGCGCGCGGCAGGCTGTGACGTCCACGTGTTCGACGCCATGCTCGCCACAGGCACGGATGCATGGGCGCAGGCGCTCGACCGCGTTCAGCCGCAGATCGCCGTGCTCTACGAAGACAACTTCAACTACCTCAGCAAGATGTCGCTGCTGCGGATGCGCGAAGCCGCCAGCGTCATGATGCAGGCCGCCCGAGCGCGCGGCTGTGTCGTCATCGTCGCCGGTTCCGACATGACCGACCATCCCGACTACTACTTAAACCACGGGGCCGATTACGTCATCCTCGGCGAGGGAGAGCAAACGCTGCTGGCGTTGATTGACCTGCTGCAATCGGGCACGCCGAGCGACCGAGCGCTGGCCACCACGCTAGGACTCGCCTACCGCAACGCTGGCGGCATTCGTCGCAACAGCCCTCGCCCCGTCATGCGCCACCTTGACCTGCTGACCTACCCCGCATGGGACTTGATCGACATAGAGGCCTACCGCCGCGTGTGGCGCAAGCACGGGCGCTTCAGCCTCAACCTTGTGACGACGCGGGGCTGCCCCTTCCACTGCAACTGGTGCGCCAAGCCCATCTGGGGGCAAAAATACCACTCGCACAGCCCGCGATACATCGTCGAACAGATGAAGCACCTCAAAGCTCACTATCGTCCTGACCATCTGTGGTTTATGGACGACATCATGGGCATCCGCGATCTGTGGATCGAGGAATTCGCCGACCTGTTGGATGAGCACCAAGCGCACATCCCATTCAAGAGCCTTAACCGCGCTGACCTGCTGCTGCGCGGGCGGACGATCCCCGCGTTGGCGCGTGCCGGGGCGGAGATCGTCTGGATAGGCGCAGAGAGCGGCAGTCAAAAGATCCTCGACGCGATGGACAAGGGCACTACCGTCGAGCAGATCTACGAGGCCACGCGCAAACTGCACGAGCACGGCGTGCAGGTCGCCTTCTTCTTGCAGTTTGGCTACCCGGGCGAAACGCGCGAGGACATCAACTTGACGCTTAAGATGGTGCGCGACCTCATGCCAGACGACATTGGCATCAGCGTTTCCTACCCGCTGCCGGGCACGCCCTTTTACGAGCGCGTGCGCGATCAGCTCGCCCAACGCCAGAACTGGTACGACAGCAAGGACATGGCCATGTTATATCATGGCCCATTTACGACCGAGTTCTACCGCCAACTGCACGTTGTCGTTCACAAGGACTATCGCAGCCGCAAAGCGTGGCGCGAGCTGCGCCGCGTGGCGGCCAACCCGACTGAGTTCACGCGGCAGCACCTGCGTCAGTTTGCCCAGATGCTCTACTATCGCGCGTCTCTGCCGTTCGACCAGCGGCGGCTCGACGCGCTGGCGCAGATCCCCCACACGCCCACCGTGCTGCCCAACGTCACCCTGAGCTGAGCCTATGGACATCTTGCTGGCGCACGCCTACTTCCTCCACGACGACGCGCATGAGCGCCACGTGATGAAGCCCTACCCGCCGCTGGGCATTCTGTACCTGTCGTCCTACTTGAAGAAGGCAGGCTTCAGCGTCGGCGTGTTTGACGGCACGTTCCAACGCCTGAGCGACTTTGAGGCAGCCCTCAGCGCGCACCAGCCCAGCGTCGTCGGCGTATACGTTAACATGATGACCAAGCGCCACGCCCTGAAGATGATCGCCCTGTGTGCTGCGCGTGGGATTCCGGTGGTGGTAGGCGGGCCTGACCCGCGCTACTACGCCGCCCAATATCTGCGTCATGGGGCGTGGGTCGTCGTCCACGGCGAGGGCGAGCAAGCCCTAGAGGAACTCATCCCCTCGCTCGTTCAGCACGGCCGCAGCCAACTTCACACCGTGGCGGGTATCTCGTTCATCGACGACCGCGACCGCGTGGTGGAGACAGCCCCGCGCCCCCAACTCGCCGACCTCAGCGCGCACCCGTGGCCTGACCGCGAAGCTATCGACCTGACGCAGTACATGCGCACATGGCAAGAACACCACGGCCACAGCAGCATCAGCGTCATCCAGTCGCGCGGCTGTCCTTACACCTGCACATGGTGCAGCCACAGCGTCTACGGCAGCACTCATCGCCGCCGCACGCCCGAAGATGCCGCCGAGGAACTGCTCTGGATCCGCGACACCTATCACCCTGACCGCATTTGGTACGCAGACGACGTGTTCGGCATCAACCACCGCTGGCTGTTCGCCTACGCCGACGCTTTGAAAAGGCGCGGGGTGCGCATCCCGTTTGAGTGCATCAGCCGCGCCGACCGCCTGACCGAACCCGTGATCGCCCTGCTCAAGGACATGGGCTGCTTCCGCCTGTGGAACGGCAGCGAGAGCGGCAGCCAGCGAATCCTCGACGCGATGCAGCGCCGCGTGGACGCCGCCGACGTGCGCCACAAGACGCACCTGCTTCAGCAAGCCGGAATCGAAACCGGCATGTTCATTATGCTGGGCTACAAAGGCGAGACCATCGCCGACCTTGTGGAGACGGTGCAGCACCTCAAAGCCAGCAGCCCCGATATCTTTCTTACGACGGTCGCCTACCCCATCAAAGGCACGCCCTTCTACGCCGCCGTCGAAGCCGACATCCTCACCAGCGGGGCGTGGGAAGAAACCGCTGACCGCGACCTGACCATCGCGGGGCGACACAGCCGCCGCTTCTACAGCTTCGCCACGCGCTGGATGGTGAACGAAGTTGCGCTCAGCCGCGCCCAACGCAGCGGCAGCGTACCGCTCAAACGCCGCGCCAAGCTGTGGCTCAACGCGCGCATCGGTTGGGCTGGCATGATGCTCACCCAACATGAGCGTGAATCGCGCGGGATGCCGCTGTCACGGGCTAACGGGTACGCCGTTTCATGAGCGAGAGCGCGTTCGACCGGCTCGCCGCCACCTACGATGAAGACTTCACGGCTGCACCCATCGCGGCTTACCTGCGTGGGGTGGCGCATGCGCGATTAGCAAAGCTCGTCCAGCAGGGGGAGCGCGTGTTGGAGTTGGGCTGCGGCACAGGGGAAGACGCCTGCGCCGTCGCCCGCATGGGGGCACACGTCACCGCGACCGACGCCAGCGCCGCTATGCTGGCCATTGCCCGCGAGAAAACGCGCGGTCTGAGCGTGTCAACCGTCCATCTCGACCTCAACACGCCAGAAGCGTCCGAGGTTGACGGCGTGTTCGACGGGGTGTACTCCAACTTTGGGGCGCTCAACTGCGCGGTTGATCGGGCGGCGCTGGCGGCGTGGTTGGCGCGGCGCATCCGCGCGGGGGGGTGGGCCGCGTTTGCCGTCATGGGGCCGCTGTGCCTGTGGGAGATGGCATGGCACGGGGCGCATGGCCAGTTCCGCACAGCCACCCGCCGCTGGCGACCGTCCACGTTTCAGATTGACGACAGCCCGCCCGTCACCGTGACGTGCCCCTCGCCGCGCCGCCTCACCCGTGAGTTTGCGCCGCACTTCGAGCGCGTATCCGTGCGCCCATTCGGGCTGTTCGTCCCGCACACCGCCGCCTATGCCGTCGTCGAGAAGCGCCCGTGGCTGCTGCGTCGCTTGCTGAGCCTTGATAAAATCACTAACGAGGCAGCCCCCCTCGCTTTATTCGGTGATCACTACTGGATTACCTTCCGGAGACGCTATGCGTGAGGAGAACATCTTTGCTATCGTCCAACCTGAGAACGTCCACTGTATGGTATACAGTTACCAGTGGGGGCGAGGCAACCTCGTCATCCGCTTGAAGCGTCAGCAGAGCGCCGAGGTGCAGTATATCCGCTTCAGCGGGGTGGAGTACTTCGCTGGGCCAATGCAGTGGGACAACGCCGCGTTTGACCTGCGCAGCGCCGAGGAATGCCTTTCGCTGCTGCGCGACGCAGGCCGCGCCAACGACCACATGACCGTGGAGCACATCGAACAGCTCAAGCTGCGCCTGCTGACGGTCAGCCTGCCGAACACGCTGGTGTGCATCGTCTCCAAACAGTACAGCCGACACAGCGGCTAGCGCGCCCGTCGGATCGCCCGTTCCAGCGCCAGCCGCTCGCTCGGCAGCAGGTGTTCCCACTGGCCTTCCACTAACCCCGCCAATGTCACGTCCCCGATGGCCCACCGCACCAAGCGCAGCGTCGGGTGGCCGATGGCGGCGGTCATGCGGCGCACTTGACGGTTGCGCCCCTCCGTAATCGTGATCTCCAGCCAGCAGGTGGGCACATTGGCGCGGTAGCGGATCGGCACGCGGCGTTCGGGCAGGCGCGGCTCCTCTGGCATCAGGCGCACTTGCGCTGGGCGCGTCGGCCCATCGCTGAGGGTAACGCCCCGCCGCAGCGCCTCCAACGCGGCCTCTGTCGGGATGCGCTCGACCTGCGCCCAGTAGGTCTTAGGGTGGCTGAAGCGCGGCTGCGTCAAGCGGGCGTTCAAGTGACCATCGTCCGTCAAGATGAGCAGCCCCTCGCTGTCGTAGTCCAGCCGTCCCGCCGCATAAACGTTGGGCAGGTTGATGTAGTTGGCCAGCGTCTCGCGCCCCTGCGCGTCAGTAAACTGCGTCAGGACGTGGTAAGGCTTCCAAAACTTGATGATGGTCGTCATGGCTCATCCGCGTTGAGCGTTCGATTCTTCGCGCGCGATTCCTCCGCCATCCGCGCCTTGTAGGCCACAACCCGCTCTAACAAGGCGGGGTCGCTCGTGGCGAGGATTTGCACCGCCAACAAGCCCGCGTTCTTCGCTTGGCCGATGGCCACCGTGGCCACCGGCACGCCGCCGGGCATCTGCACGATTGACAGCAGCGAGTCCAGCCCGCTGAGCGATTTGCTCTCGACCGGCACACCGATCACCGGCAGCGGCGTGTAGGCCGCCACCATGCCGGGCAGGTGCGCCGCGCCCCCCGCCCCTGCGACGATCACGCGCAGGCCGCGCTCGTGCGCCGTGGCCGCGTACTGCGCCATGTCGGCAGGTGTGCGATGCGCCGACACAACCCGCACCTCATAGGGCACGGCAAACTCATGACACACCGTCGCCGCCTCGCGCATGGTCGGCCAATCGCTGTCGCTGCCCATGATGATTCCAACCAATGGCTGCATCTCAAGAGTCCTTTCAAGCCCAAGAGCGCCTGCTGCCCTTCAGGCAGTGAGGCGAAAGTGGGCACATCATAGGTCGCCCCTACATTTATAACTTTAGCCGACTCAGCGCCAGCCGCGCGACCTTCTCCGCCCCGTCTACGCTGTAGCCCAACACCGTCACATGGCCCATCTTGCGGCCCGGGCGCACCTCGCGCTTGCCGTAGAGGTGAAAGTGCACGCCGCCGGTCGCCAGCGCCTCGCGCAGCGCGTCCGGGTTGGGTTCCCCGCTGCGCTCGCCGAGGATGTTGATCATGACGGTCGCGGGGGCGATCTGCGCGACATCGCCCAACGGCCAGCCCAACACCGCGCGGATGTGGTTCTCAAACTGGCTGGTGATCGTGCCCTCAATCGTGTAGTGGCCGCTGTTGTGGGGCCGCGGCGCAATCTCGTTGAACACGACCTCATTACCGGGCAGTTCGAACATCTCCACACCGAACACCCCCACCCCGTTGATCGCCTCGACCGCGCGCTTGCCCATCTCAATCGCCGCCAGCGCGCTGGCCTCGTCAATCGGCGCGGGGCAGCGCACCACGTGGCAGATACCGCTGCGCTGCACTGTCTCCACCACGGGGTAATCGCGGATCTCGCCGTTGGCATCGCGCGCGATGATGATCGCCAGCTCGCGCAGGAACGGCACAACCGCCTCGACCATCAGCTCACGCCCTTGAAACTTCTCCAGCGCAGGGGCGATGTCGTGCGCCCGCTGGATGAGCGCGTTGCCGTAGCCGTCATAGCCGTTGCGCCGCGCCTTCAGCATGAGCGGGAAGCCGAACTCGGCTGCTGCGTCTAGCACGTCGGTAGCAACGGACACTTTGCGAAAGCGCGGCACGTCAATCCCCGCCGATTGCATCCGCCGCTTTTGATCGTACTTGTCCTGAACCTGTTCAACTGTGTCAGGTGATGGTACAACCCGCACACCTAGCGCCTCCAGCCGTCGCAAGATCGCCACGTCGACGAACTCGCTCTCGAGCGTCGCCACCTCGCACTGACCCGCAAACGCTGCGAGTTTCGCCTCGTCATCCCACGCGCCGATGACAGCATACGGCGTCACCTTGAGGGCGGGTTCATCGTCGCGTTGGGCGAAGATTACCACCTCCACATCGAGCGCTGATGCGGCCTGCGCCGTCATCTTGGCCAATTGGCCGCCGCCTAATATGCCTAACCGCGGCATGCACCTTCTCCCTTATTCACTATGCGAAAACAATTGTCTTGTTGTTGTAGACCAGTATCCGATGCTGCACATGGTAGTACACCGCACGCGAGAGCACCGTCTTCTCCAAGTCTTTGCCGCGCCGCACCAAGTCTTGCACGCTGTCCTTGTGCGTCACGCGCACCACATCCTGCTCGATGATCGGCCCTGCATCCAGCTCGCTCGTCACGTAGTGGCTGGTCGCCCCGATGATCTTCACCCCGCGCGCGAACGCCTGATGATATGGCTTCGCCCCCACAAACGCAGGCAAGAACGAATGGTGAATGTTGATGATGCGGTTGGGATAGTGCGAGATGAAATGCTCCGTCAGGATTTGCATGTACTTCGCCAGCACCACAAAATCGATTTGATGCTGCGCCAGCAGCGCCAACTGCCGATCTTCGGCGCTGCGGCGGTCGTGCTTGTCTACCGGCACATGCTCAAAGCGGATGCCAAACTGAGCTGCCACCCCCGCTAGATCGTGATGGTTGCTGACGATAAGCGGGATGTCCACCGCTAGATCGTCCGACTGCCAGCGCGCCAGCAGATCGTACAGGGCGTGCGATTCGCGCGTGACAAAGATCGCCATACGCTGGCGCGTGCTGCTGAAGGTCAACTGCCAGCGCATATCGAACAAGCGCGCGATGGCGTCAAAGCGCTCGGCCACTTCGTGCTGTGGGATGGTGAAGCGCTCCATGTCCCACTCCACGCGCATGAAGAACACGTTCTCCTGCGCGTCCACGTGTTGATCAAGATGGATAATGTTCCCCTGATGTGCAAAGATAAACTGCGTGATGTTCGCCACTAGACCCGGGCGGTCTGGGCATGAGATGAGCAAAATGGCTGAACTCACAACGAATTCCCTAGCCTAACGATGGTGTCATTCCTCGGCAACTATGACCGAATCAGACGAAAAGCACAAGGGGCGCGGCCTGCTGCGGGCAGCGTTGATGCTGGTCACCGGCAGCGGGCTGAGCGCGGCCTTGTCGTTCGTCCTAACCGTGCTGCTCGCCCGCTTCCTCACCCCGTCTGATTTCACCAGCTACACGCTGACGCTGGCATGGCTGTTCCCTGCCGTGCTGATTGCTGAGTTTGGCCTCAGCACGCTGTTCCTGCGCGAGATTGCGCCCCAACCTGCGCTGGCATGGCCTTTGCTGCGGCGCTTGCTGCCGCTCAGGTTGATGCTCAGCGCGGGTGTAGCGGCAGGCTTTGGGCTGCTTATCACAGTGGCGCAGGTCGGCCTCGCGCCCAGCCACCTGCTGATCGCCAGCCCGCTGCTCGTGCTGCTGCCGCTGTTCAACCTGTGCTCGGCGGCGCTGCGCGCCCGCTCGCTGATGGGCTGGGTCGCGGCGCTCAACGTGGGGATGCTGCTGGCGCAAGTCGGCCTGCTGCTCCTGCGCCCCGCATGGAGCACAGACGAGGCCCTCCTGCTCAACACGTTCACCTCAGGGGGGCAGCTGCTGGCGGCAGCGTGGATCGTCCGCCGCGTCACCACGCATGACGCCCCACAGCAGCCCGCGCTAGCGTGGGTGGTTTGGCTGCGGCGCTGCCTGCCGTTTGCGGTGGCCAGCGCGCTGGGCGCGGCGCAAGCGCGGCTCGCGCTTCTGCTGTTAGATCAACAGTTCCCGCCGGTGGCCACCGCCCAGTACATCGTCGCCGCCCGCTTTGCAGACGCGGCTCGGCTGCTGCTGATGGCCTTTTTCGACGCGCTCTACCCGCGCCTGAGCGCCGCCGCCGTCACCGGCGGCCTAACGCGACTGCGCCGCCTGCTGACCCTCACGACGACAGCTTACGCCCTGAGCGCAGCGCTGGCGCTGCAAGCCGTGCCGTGGCTGATCGTGCTGCTGTTCCCTGCGGCCTACTACGCCGCGATCCCGCTGCTGCCTGCGGTGGGCATCGCGTTTATGGTGAGCGCGCTATCAGCAGGCGTGCGCCTTTACTGCTATGCTGTTGGCTTTGAGCATCTGGCCAACGGCGCAGCAGCGCTGACCATCACTGCCACTGTAACGGCAGCGGCCGCGGTGCAATGGCCGACCATCAGCAGCTTTGTGCTGATGGTGGCCACGCTCGAGGGGGTCACAGCGGGTACGCTGCTGCTGCTCGTGGCGCGCGCTACTCGACGCGCTGCCACCACAAGCCGGTACACTCCGGCAGGATGAGCAGCCCCTGCTGGCGCACGCGATCAGCCAGTTCATCCCCGAAGAAGAAGCGCGTCAGCTCGTCGGCCTCGTCCACGCTCTCAAACTGGTAATCCGTGCGAATCCACCGATGCTGGAAGCCCTGCGCCTCCCAGTAGCGATACAGCGCGGCCAGCCCCTCGGTGGGCGGCTGAGGCTGTTTGACGCCCGTCCCCAGCGTCTCGATCAAGATCAGCGTGCCGCCGGGCCGCAGGATGCGCCGCGCCTCGCGCAGCATCTGGTCAACGACCGGCTGCCAGTGGTCGGGATGCCAGCCCACGGCATGGCCGAAGCTCCACCCCTCCACCGCCAAATCCACACTCGCGTCCGCCAGCGGCAGCGCCTCGTTGCGGGCTTGCACCAAGCGCCAATTGGTAAGGCCGCTCTCCTCGAGGCGCGCGTGCGCCTCGCGCAGCATGGCGTGCGAGGCATCGAGCGCTACCACCTCGCGCGCCAACAGCGCCAGCAGGCGGGTCATGCGCCCCGTGCCCGCGCCAAGATCGGCCACGCGCAGCCCGCTGAACGGCGCGATCTCATCCAGCGCGGCGAACAGGTGGCCGCGCTGGTCTTCTCGGCTGACCAAACGGTCATAGCGCTCCGCCTCGTGGGCGTAGATGTGCTCAAAGCTCGGCGGCATCGCGCCCCTTTAGCTGCTGAAGGCTTCAATCTGCTGGACGAAGCGCGTCTGATCAATCTCGGGGTGGTGATCCAACAGTTCCTTGAAGATTTTCATATAGCTCACGATCTGCTCTTTGGTGTAGGCCTCAAAGCGCAGGGTGATGGCCGGCTGGGTGTTGCTGGCGCGCACCAGCCCCCAACCATTCTCGAAGATGGCCCGCGCGCCGTCCACCGTCACCACCTCGTACTTATCGGAGAGCGCCTGCTTGATCTCGTCGATGATGGCAAACTTGACGCTGTCCGGCGCGGTCAGGATCACCTCGGGCGTGGCCACCAACTGCGGGATCTCCTCGAAGATCTCGGCCACGGTCTTATCGCTCTTGCTGAAGATCTCCAACGCTTTCAACGCCACCAGCGGCGCATCGTCAAAGCCATAGTAGTTCTCGCCGATGAACAGGTGGCCGCTCACTTCGCCGCCTAACGGTGATCCGAGTTCGTTCATCTTGGCCTTCATCAAGCTGTGGCCGCTCTTCCACATGACGGGCACGCCGCCGTACTTCTTGATCTCATCCGGCAGCGCCTGCGACGCTTTCACGTCGAACACGATATACGCGCCCGGGTGGCGGCTCAGCAGGTCGCGCGCCAGCAGCGCCAGCAGACGATCCGCGGCGATGTGGTGGCCGTGGTTGTCGATGAAGCCGCAGCGGTCACTGTCGCCGTCGAAGGCCAAGCCCACATCAGCGCCCACTTCGACCACTTTCGCTTCAAGGTCTTTGGTCATCTCAGGGTCTTCAGGGTTCGGCAGGTGGTTGGGGAACGTGCCGTCCGGCTCGAGATACAAGCCGACGACTTCCAGCCCCAGCTTCTCCAGCAGCGGCGGGATGTACGTCCCGCTCAGGCCGTTGCCCGCATCCAGCACCACCTTGAGCTTACGATGCATCGTGACCTTCTGGCCGATAGCCTCCATGTGCTTGTGGATCATGTCCAAGTCTTCGCTCAGCTCGCCCTGCCCCGTGGCGAAGTCCCCCGCTTGGATGATCTTCAACAGGTCTTGAATCTGCTGATCCGCCAGCGCCAGCTTGCCATAGGCCATCTTGATGCCGTTGAACTCCGTCGTGAGGTGGCTGCCGGTGATCATCACCCCTGCGCCGCGGTCGCCATAGCTGGCGCTGGCGAAGTAGGTAGTGGGCGTGAGCACTTCGCCGATATGCGTGACGTTCATGCCAGTCGAGAGCAAGCCCTCGATGATCGCCGATTTCAACGCTGCGCTGGTCAGGCGGTTATCCGCGCCGACGAACACCCGCTCCGTCCCGAAGTGGCGCGGCAGGTATGTCCCCAGCGCCTGCCCCACCAAGCGCGCCACCTCCGGCGTCAGTTGGACTTTCTTCCCCGTGTGATCCGACGCGACGCCGCGAATGTCATACTTGCGAAAAATTGAGGTGTCCATCCCTTATAAGCTCCTTGCGTGCAACTCATCGAACCGTTCGATCAACTGAGCGTCAAGCGCTCCGTATTCCGCCGATAATCAGGGGCGGCGTTGTGAAACAGGTTACGGCAGGCATCGCGCAGCGTCGCTCCCCGCCCCGCCCGCGAGACCATGCCGCGCTTGGCGATCAACCGCGCCTGAATCCGATCCGTCGGGATGGGCACAGGCCGATAGTAGACGATCAGCCGCCAGTCCTCTTTGAACACAGTGGAGGTGACGCCCACCAACCGCGTGAGCGCGTCGAGCGTGGCGGCATCAACCCATTGGTCGTCCTCGTAGCCGGTCGGCGGCTGCACCGGAAGCTGTGGCGCAGCGAACACCGCATAAGTCGCGGCCACCACCTCCCACAGGTCGTTGAGCGCCGGGCCAAACCCGAACTTGTCGCGCACTTCCACGCGGTCACTGCCGAAGGCCAGCTCGCTCGCCCAGAGCACCACGCCTTCACGCGGGTACATCTCCACCACGAGCGTCACATCGGGCGAGTGCGCCTCCTGAATATAGCCAACCACCGCCAACCAAGCAAACCACCCCCACGGGTGGCGCAGGCTGCGCGTGCTGGGGCGTGTGTCCTGCTCAGCCAACAGCGATTTCCTTGCCATCGACGATGGCGCTGAACTTGAGGCCGCCGCCGCGCTTGCGCACAGTGCTGATGTTGACCTCTGTCCCGTTCGGTGGGTTGGCCTTGAGCAGGAAATCCGCCAGCGGCTCGCGCACGCTGCGCCGGATGATGCGTTTTAGGGGGCGCGCCCCATAACCCGGCTCATCGTTGAGCGACAGCAGATATTCAATCGCCGAGTCGGTAAACGTCAGCTTGAGGCCGCGCTCCTCGGCCAGCTTGCGCTCGCGTTTGAGCAGCAGCCGCAGGATGTCCGCCAGCACCGGCTCGCTCAGCGCGTTGAACATCACCACCTCATCAAGACGGTTGATGAACTCAGGCCGCAGGAACTCGCGCACTTCTTCCATCACTTGGTCTTTAATCTCGTCGTTCAGCACCGGCACGGCCAGATGCTCCGAGCCGATGTTGCTGGTCATGATGATGACCGTCTCGCTGAAGCGCGTCGTGTTGCCGCGCCCGTCGGTCAAGCGGCCTTCTTCAATCACTTGCAGCAGCAGGTCAAGGATGCGCGGGTGGCCTTTTTCAATCTCGTCAAACAAGACAATCTGATAGGGCTGCGCGCGCACCCGCTCCGTCAGTTGGCCGCCTTCTTCGCTGCCCACATAGCCAATCGGCGAGCCGATCAAGCGGTTGACGCTGCTCTCATCCTTGAACTCAGACATATCCAACGGCAGCATCATGTCCTCGCTGCCAAACATGAACTCAGCCAGCGCGCGCGCCAGCTCCGTCTTGCCGACGCCCGTCGGCCCTAAGAACAAGAACGCGCCAATTGGGCGCTTGGGGTCTTTCAAGCCCACGCGCGCCGTCTTGATCGCACGGCTGACAATCATCACGGCCTCGTCTTGGCCGATGATGCGCTCTTTGAGGTGTTCAACCATGCTGGCGTAGCGCAGGCGCTCGTCCTCGCCCAGCTTGCTCACAGGGACGCCCGTCATCTGGCTGACGGCTAACGTCACATCTTCCACGTCCAGCACGCCGTCGTCTTGCACGGGGCGGAAGGCAATGTGCTGCTGCTTGCTCATGCTCACCATGGCCGCCGTGCGGTGCAGCACATGCTCCGCGCTGCGCGGGAGCGGCATGGCCGTCAGATAGCGCTTGCTGAGGTTAGCCGCCACTTCCAGCGCTTTATCGTCCACTTGGATGTCATAATCGGCCTGAATGTGCGGCTTGAGCATCTTCAGGATCTCAATCGTCTCGTCGAGCGTCGTCTCTGGCACGCGGATGACTTGCGAGTTTTCGCTAATTGCGCTGACGAGCGCCACGCGCTGCTTGTAGTCGTCCTCGGTTGTCGTGCCAATGATGACCGGATCATCATCAAGGAAGGCCTTCTGAATCAGCGGCGTCACCTTGTTGAACTCGGCTTTGATGGGGCCGCCGAAGAAACGGTGAATGTGCGGGATGAACAAGATGCCGCCGCGCGCTTGGCTGAGGCCTGCCCGCACAGCCTGCTGTTCGTTGTCGAGCAGCGCGATCTCATCCACCTGCACCAAGTTGCTGATGTTGAGCGGCCCCTTGCCCTCGCTGATGAGCAGCGCCAAGCTGTAGGCCAGCGTGCGCTTGCCTACGCCGTCCGGCCCCACGAGGATGATGTGGCGGTTGACCGACTGCGACAGCACGTTGATCATGTCGCGCAGCAGCGTCTCACGGAAGTACACGGCGCGCATGCTGCCGCGCCGCGCCGTCGCCACAAAGTCCTGCGTCGTCCCGCTGGAGCGCTTGACCGGCAGCACTTGGCTGCTGTCGCTCAGGATGTCTTGGATCGCTTTGGGCGTGATGCCAAACTGTCGCAGCAGGCCGCTGGTGCTCATGCGCGCTTCAGAGAGCACGCGCAGCGCGTGATCAGTGTCGATGCGCACTTCATGGGCGGCGTTGGCGGCGCTCAGCGCGTCGTCCAGCATGACAATCGTCTGGCGGCTCAGCGGCACTTTGTTGTTGCCGCGCGCGATGAAGTCGAGGTTGCCGTTTTGGTCGCGCCGGCTCTCCACCGCGCCGATCACTTGGCGTTCTAACTTTTCAAGATCGACCCCGCGATTGTTCTTGAACACGTTGAGCAGCCGCGCCGCGGCCGTCTCTGGGCGGCGCACCAACGCCAACAGCACCAGTTCGGGCTGAATTGACGTCTGACGATACTGCTTGCGCAGCTCAACCGCATCGTTCAGCACTGCGTCCATGTCTTTGGACAGCAAGTCCGGGTTAAGTGTCCCCATGCCTGTTCCCTAAACTGTATTTTGAATCACGTTGATTGTACGGCGTCCATGCCTTAAGTGTAGCAGTTTTAGCGCGGAACTTCTAACGCTGGCACACCAGATGGCGTTATTTGTCCTGTTAGAATTTCGCACAGGGCGCGGTTGCTGCGCACGGATGGGCTGTACACCAGCATATACGCGGCGACATCCGGAAACGCTGCAAGATCGTCCACTTCCCACAGCGCCACCGCCATCGTCCGCCCCAACGGGAGCGCCTGCACAAGCTTGGTCTGCTGCGGGTCACGGCGGGCGTTCTGCGTGAACACGACCACCACGCTGGCGCGCTGTGATTCTGTCCGCGCCCACGCGATTTGCTCATCCGTCGGCGAGAGGTTGACACCCAGCCCACGCACGCCCGCGGGTCGGCAGTCGTTCCACAGTGACGGGCGCGACGCGGGGTAGATCACCAGCGCGCCCTCGGGCAGCGGCAGCGCCCCAACGCGGTCGTAGACCAGCGTGATCCCCTCACGGAACACCTGCTCGATGAGCGCTTCGTGCGCCTCGCGTGGAATGCGCGCGCTGGCGTTGGCCACATCCAGCGGTTCCCAATCCAGCACACCGAAGCGCTGCTTGGCGGCCACGATCCGCCGCGCTGAGGCTTCGATCCGCTCCAATGAGATGAGGCCGCTCTCCACCGCCTCCACCACGGCCTGCATCGCGCTGATCTGTTCCGCTGGGCTGATGTGCGCCCCCAGCAAGATCAAGTCGTTGCCCGCCAAAATCGCGCTGATGGCCCGCTGCGGCGCGCTGTAGACGGTGTCGATCGCGTCCATGTCCATCGCGTCGGTCATGATGATGCCGTTGTAGCCCATGCCCTCACGCAGCAGCCCCGTGACGATGGTCGGTGAGAGCGACGCGGGCAAGTTGGGGGTCGGTTCCAGCGCAGCCACGTACAGATGCCCCATCATCACCGCCCCAACGCCCGCTTGAATGGCGCTCGCAAACGGGACAAGCTCCACCGCTTGCAGTCGATCCAGCCCATGCGGAACCACCGCCACGGTGATATGGCTGTCCTCGGAGGTGTCGCCATGCCCGGGGAAGTGCTTGGCGGCTGCCATCACCCCGACAGACTGCGCCCCGCGCACCCACGCCGCCACTGCCTGCGCCACCAGCGCCGGATCCGAACCGAACGCCCGCCGCCCGATGATCGGGTTGCGCGGGTTGGTGTTTAGATCTGCAACCGGCGCAAGGTTCATGTTCACCCCCACGGCCAGCATCTCCGTCGCCATCGCTGCGCCGACCTGCTCAATCAACGCGGGGTTGTTCGTCGCCGCCCAAAGCGCAGGCACGGGGAACTCAGTAAAGCCGTCCTTCAACCGCGCGATGATGCCGCCTTCCTGATCGACCGCGATGAACGCGGGCAGCCCCCCCGCGCCGAGGATCGTCTGCTGCACGTCGTTGGTCAGCGCCGTAATCTGCGACGGCGTGCCGAGGTTGCTCGGCAGCAGCACGACCGCGCCCGGCTGCCACTCGCGCAGCATGGCGCGCGCCGCTTCGTTCATCGGGCTGCCGAAGAACGACAGCATAAACATCTGCCCCACCTTCTGCCGCAGCGTCATCTGCGCGACGATGGCCTGCGACGTGTCGGCAGCGTGAACCGGCATCAGACTCAACAGCAGCGCCCACATAACCACCTTCCGTAGGGGTAGCGCCTGCACTGCCCACCGACGAACCAACGTCGCCTCAGAACCCATTCTGCTGCCTCAACATGAAGAACATGAAGTTCTCACGCTCCTCGGGCGTCATCAAGCGCGGTCGATAGAGGTCGTCAATGATGCCCACGAATAGCTCTATCCCCATCAGCTTGCCGTCGTACAGCAGTAAGGTATCCATGAAGAAGCGGCGGTTGCCCCAAAACGGCTGATCGAAGAACAGGTTTCCCAGCCCGTGGTGGATGAGCTTGCCGCCGTAAAATTGGAAAGTCTGCGGTTTGTGGGCGGCTGTCCCCGCGACGAAGTCCGCGCCGAGGTCGATCAAGAGCTGGAAGAAGGCGCGCTGCGCCGCGGGCGGCTGATAGTCCTCGACTTCAAGCTGCTGCACCGTCACGATCAGCACGTCCACCTGCTGGCGCAGCGCGGGCAGCACATCGCGCAGCCACGCACGGTCACAGGGGGCTGCGCCGGGCTGCTCGCGCCCAAACGAACGATTCGTCACCAGCGCATAGTACGGGCCGACATCGTTGCACGCAATCCAGCCGATGGTCGTCCCGTTGATCTCGCGGATAAACGGAGCCTGCGCCTCCAAGATGTCCATGCCACCGCCGACCGTGGCCATGCCGCGCTCACGATACCAGTTGAGCGTGTCCTCATAAGCCGCAAAGCCGAAGTCGTTGTTGTGGTTGCCGCTCAGCTCCACCAGCCCCACGTTGAGCAAATTGAACAGCTCAAAATGTTCCTTTTTGCTGCAAAACCCGCCGAGGATCGGGCGCGTCGCACGCGGGCACTCATCCGTAAAACTCACCTCGTTGCTGATGTGGAACAAGTCGCTCAGCAGCACATAGTCGCGGATGCCGCTGGCGGCCTGCTCGACGCCGTTGGCGTCAATCGCGCCAATCGTGCGCCGCGTGAGCGCTGTCACCCCCGAGACGGTCACGCGCCCCAGCTTGGCGGGGTCAAACGCACCCTCAGGGTTCGGGAACGCCAGCGGGAACGAGGCCAAGCGGTGGTAGATCGGCATGTCATCCAGCCAGAGGGCGCGCAGACGCAGCGTCAATTGGTCAAAGGGCACAATCGCCACCGTCCGATAGTCGCGCCACAGCAGGCCGTCGATCTGCGCCGCGTCTACCACGTCCACGTTTTCAAATACGATCCCGTTCATGAACAACGTGGCCTGCGTCGTAGGATCCATCACGACGCGAAACGGTGGCCGACCCGCCAGCAGCGCGGCCATTTCTTCACTTGTGAGGGTCGTCCGCAGGCTGGGGAACGCCACCACTGGCACGAATAGATCGTAGCGGTTAACGGCGCTGCCCACAGATTGATTGGCGGTGACGGCCTGCGGTGTGCTGGTCGGGATGGGCGCAAAGGGGGTATTCGTCGCAAACGCGCTGATGGGCGGTGGTGGCGGCGGTGCGCTCTGCGCCGTGCGGAAGCCTTCTGCGTAGAACGCGAGGTAATCGGCCACGTGGGCGCGCCAATACGTGTTGTTGTGTTCGCCCTCAGGATAGATCATGTAAGTATAGGTTAAGCCGCGCTGCGCCATGCGCTGATCCATGATGTCGAGGCCGGGCGCAGCATAGTCAAAGCGGCCACGATCCAGCCACAAGCGCTGCTGCGGCACGTTCGGCTCGCTTAGCACAAGGTCGAGCGGGTTGTGCTGCGCGGGCGCGTGGAAGCGGTCGAAGAAGGCGCTGTGCCCGCCGATGCTGCCGAACAGGTCAGGCCGTCGCAGCCCCACTTGATATGCCCAAAACCCACCGCGCGAGATGCCGCCGATGGCCACCTGCTGCGGGTCACGGCTGACGGATGGATACTTCTCCCACACATCCGGCAGCATCTCCGTCAGGAAGACGTTGCTCCACGAGACGTCCTCAAACCAGTTGCGGTTGGCGATATTGTTGCCGAACGGCAGCACGATGATCATCTGAGGGAGCCGTCCAAGCTCCACGCCGCGCTGCAGCTCCTCTGGCAGCCCCAGCCGCACCCACTGGCCGTCATCGTCGTTGCTGCCGTGTTTCAGATACACAGTGGGGTACGTTTGCGCAGGGTCATAGCATGGCGGAAGCACCACCGTATAGAACATGTTCTGCTGGAGCCACCCGCTGTAATAGCGCTGTCGCTCGACGACGGGTTCACTGCATGCATGCGTGCTAACTGCCCAACCGATGCTCAGCGCCGCCAGCAGCCATAGGCTCAAGTGCTTCACGATATGTCACCCCAACGCTGTTGTAAATGTCGTCGTCAGTTTAACCTTAAACTGGCCAAAGCAAAAAGGGCGCACCAGCAATGGGAGTGTCTAAATCACTGGTGGTGGCCCTGCCCCTTGCACCTCATCCCTTGTGCTAGGCGTCACCCACATCGTGTAAAACGGACGTTGAACGCCGGACGCTCAAGCATCCGGCTGCAACACGCCCCCTGAAGGGGGCTTTAGCCCCCGCGCGCCAGCCAGAGGCTTGAGCCTCTGGCGCACGGCCACCTTCTGTAGCGGCTGAGACACTTCCTTTCGAGAGAGGAGTGTCTAACGTGGTGGCGATGCGCAATCGCCCCCTCACCCTGTCTGGCCTGCGGCCAGCCTGTTCCTCTCCCACACGGGCCGAGGGGCAACACCAGCTGTTTCGACCCTCCCCCAGCAGCTAGGAACGCCCTTTCAATGTAGTCACAAGGTTGTCGAGTCAGGGTTAAGCCTTAAGTCGCGCGGTCGCTCAGGCGATAGCCGATGCCGCGCACGTTGGAGATGACCTCTGCGCCGCGGCCTGCCTCTTTGAG
>JBDNCV010000036.1:0-28678 GCA_046719465.1 Anaerolinea sp. | reverse complement strand
AAGTCCAAGACTATCTGCGCGCGGGCGTTGACAGCTTCTATCAGCGCTATCGCCTGCGCCATGCGGATGGAACCTATCGCTACGTTGACGATTACACCATGCTCATCCGCGATGCGTCGGGCGCGCCACAGCACTACTACGGCTACATTTACGACGTGACGGATCGCCAAGAGGCGGAGAACGACCTCTATCGCTCAAACGTGCGGTTGAAGTCTATCTTGGAAAGCGACACGGCCTACATCACACGCACGGATATGGAGGGGCGATTTACCTTTGTCAACCAGCACTTTGTTGCGTTAATTCGGCGCGCTTATCAACGGGAAGATTCACTCATCGGCACGAACAGCCTCGAGACGGTGATTCCAGAGGATCATCAACTCACGCTGGCGACGGTCATGCACTGCATCGACCAGCCCGGTAAGCCGTTTCAAGTGATCTTGCGTAAGCCCAACCCTGAAGGGAGCTACTTTCACACGCTGTGGGAGTTTGCGGGTTTGGTGGACGAGCGCGGTGAAGTGTCGGAGATTCAGTGCGTCGGTTTCGACATTACGCGCTTGATGACCGTGACAGAAGAACTCAGCCACAAAGAGGAGTTGTATCGCTTCGTCTTCGACAATACGACCGATTCGATTACGCTGCACGATGGGCAGGGCAAGCTGCTGCTTGGCAACGAGGCCCCAGCGTTTAGCTTGGGCCTAAGCCCTGAGGAACGCCGCAAGCTCACGTCAGCAGATTACGAGGCGCTTGTTCACCCCGATGATCTGCCGCGCATTGAGCAAGAGCGAGCGCGCCATTTGCAAGATAAGGCGCCAAACGTCGTCTACACGTATCGCTTGCAGCGGCCTGATGGCAGCTATATGTGGGTGGAGAATCGAACGCGCTACGTGTATGCCGAGGATGGCACGCTGCGCAACATGATCGCGGTGCGGCGAGACATCACCCAGCGTGTTGAAACGGAAGAAGCGCTGCGGCGCACGAATGCGCTGCTCCAGTCGATTATCGATGGCGATTCGGTCTACATTGTGCGCACGGACTTAGACGCCCGATTCACCTTCGTCAACCAGCGCTTCCAGCGGTTGATCCGCATTGCCTATCCCGAACTAGGGGACGACCTCATTGGGCAGGACAGCTTGGACACCATCGCGCCGGAGGATCACGCGCTCACGCTTGAGACCGTCGAGAAGTGCATCAAAACGCCGGGCAAACCACATCAAGCCGTTTTGCGCAAGCGCCGCCCAGCAGGCGATTTTTACTACACCCTGTGGGAGTTCACGGGGGTTGCTGATGCCGACGGCAGCGTGAGCGAGATTCAATGCGTCGGCTTCGATATCACCGAGCTGGTTCAAACACAGCAGATCCTCTCTGAACGCGAGCAGCGTTACCGCTTCATCTTCGAGAACTCGTTAGATGTCATCAGCTTGCACGCCCCTGATGGCCGTGTTCTGATGTCAAACAACCCTCAAACTCAGGTAGGCTATAGTTCTGACGAAATCCTGAGCTTGGATACTGAAGGGTTGTCGCAGCTAATTTATCCTGAGGATCGGCCGCGCCTGCATGCTGAGCAAGCTCAACACATGGCCGAAGGCCGCGCTAGCGCCATCTACACCTATCGTATGGTGCGCAAGGACGGCAGCGTCTTCTGGGTCGAGAATCGTGCTCAGTATCTGCGCGATGCTGACGGCCAACTAACGGGGATCATCACAATCAACCGCGACATTGATGAGCGCGTCCGAGCGCAAGAAGCGCTGCGCCGCAATGAGGAGCGCTACCGCACGCTCACACGGATGATGTCCGACTTTGTGTTCGAGGGTGGCTTTGATGAGCAGGGTCGACTCTTCATTCGATGGCTCGAGGGTGACTATGAGGGTGTGACTGGGTATCCGATGGAGACTGCGGCCAAGACATGGCAGGACACCATCGTTGAGCATCCTGACGATGCGCCGATTGTGAATGCTGATCTACGGCGCACGCTTGCCGGTGACTACACGTCAACTGAGTTTCGCGTCCTGCATGCGCAAGGGCATTATGTGTGGGTGCGCGTCGCTCGCTTGCCCATCATCGACCCGTCAAACGGCTGCGTGACAGGTTTCTACGGTGTGGTGCAAGACATCAACGCCGAGAAAAACGAGGCCGCGCTCAAAGCCGAGCAGGAACGCCTTACCGCCAACCTGCGCCAAGAGCAAGTTCTCAATGAGACAATCCGCCGCGTGGTGAGCACTATCTCGCATGATATTCGCACACCATTGGCAGTCATCAGCACCTCCAAAGACATGCTGTCGCGCTACTATGACCGCCTCAGCGAGGAGCGGCGCACAGCAGCCTTTGAGACGATCGAGAAGCAGCTCAGTTACGTGGCAAAGATGCTGGACGACTTGGGCAAGATCGTCAAAGGCACGCTCATCGAGGGACAGCTTCAGCTTAGCTCCGTAAACATCGAGACTCTGTGCCAAGTGACCATTACCGAGCTTCAGCAGAGCATCGGCCAGAACCACATCCTGCGCTTCAAAGCAGACTGGCAGCAGGGAGCGGTGATGATCGACGAAACTTTGGTGCATCGCATCTTGTTCAACCTGATGTCGAATGCAATCAAATTTTCGCCACAGGGCAGTCAGATCACCCTAGCGTTGGCACAAGAGCAGCGGCGGATCGTGCTGGCTGTGAGCGACGAGGGCATCGGTATCCCGTCTGAGGATCTGGAGAAGATCTTCGACACGTTCTACCGCGCAGAAAACGCCCGCGCAATCGCTGGCACAGGCCTAGGCTTGTCGATTGTCAAAGAGTGTGTCGAGCGCCATGCAGGCACGATCCACGTAGTGTCGCAAGTTGGCCGCGGCACAACCTTCACCGTGGAGCTGCCTCTGCTGGTTGAACAATCCCAGTCAACATTGAGCAGGATGAGCTAAGCGCGCCGTGGATCCGCTTCTGGCACGGCGTGGCGCAGTGCGTCGGCAATCGTGCGGCACTCGATGAGTTCAAGCCCGGGCGGGATGTCCTCAAGGCGTCGGCGCATCTTCGGGACGAGCGCGCGCCGAAAGCCGATCTTGCTGGCTTCGTTGAGCCGCGCCGCCAACTGCCCCACCGCGCGCAGCTCCCCACTGAGGCCGACTTCCCCAATCAGCGCCATGTCCGCAGGCACAGCGCGGTCGTGGTAGCTGGAGGCAATCGCCACCGCCATCGCCAAGTCGGACGCTGGCTCGCTGACTTTCATCCCACCGATGACGTTTACGAAGATGTCGTGCTCAAACAAGCGGAATCCCAAGCGCTTGCTCAAAACTGCCGCGATGAGCTGCAAGCGGTTCATGTCGACGCCGTTGGGGGTGCGGCGGGCGTTGCCGAAGGCCGTCGGGCTGGTAAGCGCTTGAACCTCCACTAGCAGCGGGCGCGTTCCCTCCATCGTCACGGCGATGGCGCTGCCGCTGGCGTTGACCACCCGCTCGGCGAGGAAGGCCTCGCTCGGGTTGGGGACTTCGACCATGCCCGCGCCCTGCATCTCAAACACGCCCACCTCGCTTGTCGCGCCGAAGCGGTTCTTCACGCTGCGCAGCAGGCGGAAGCTCTGGAACGGGTCGCCTTCCAAGTACAGCACAGTATCCACGATGTGTTCTAACACGCGCGGCCCGGCAATCGTCCCCTCTTTGGTCACGTGGCCGATGAGGAACACCGTCACGCCGCTGGTCTTGGCGAAGACCTGAAGACGGCTGGCACACTCGCGCACTTGCGACACCAGCCCGGGCGAGGCGTCGATGTCGTCGCTGTAGGTCGTTTGAATCGAGTCCACGATGAGGATCACCGGCTGTACCTGCTGAACGTGTTCGAAGATGCGCCCCAAGTTCGTCTCGGTGACGAGGTACAAATCCGGCGCAGCCAGCTTGAGGCGATCTGCCCGCATCTTGATTTGGTAGGCGCTCTCCTCCCCGCTCACGTACAACACGGCCCCGTGCAGTTCCGAGAGCAGCGCCGCCGCTTGCAGCATGAGGGTGCTCTTGCCTGCGCCCGGCTCTCCACCGAGCAAGACGATGCTCCCGGGGACAATCCCCCCGCCCAGCACGCGGCTGAACTCCTCTACGGGCACGAACAAGCGCTCCTCGGCCTGTGTGCCGATTTCGGTCAGGCGCTGCGGGCGGCTCTGCGGCAGGCCGGCGGTGCTGGCAGCACGCGCCACCGTCCGCGCGCTGGCGGGCTTGGCGGCCTGTTCGATCACTTCTTGCATCGTCCCAAACTCGCCGCAGTTGGGGCAGCGCCCCATCTTGACCGCAGCTTGGCGGCCACAGTTGGAACAGACATACTTGGTGTGGGTCTTTGGCATGGGGCAGCCCTGCGTGAGTGAACATTTGTTCCGCTTAGTGTAGCACAGATCGGTCAGTGTACACAGTGTAGGTGGTGAATCGTCAGACGCTAAAGCATCCGTCTAAACCGCACCCCCTGAAGGGGGCTTCAGCCGCCACATCACAGCCAGAAGGCTTCAGCTTCTGGCGAATGGCGGCTGCCTGTCACTGGTTAGACATTCCCGGGCTGGCTCTGTCCGATGACGGTACGCCTAACCGAACGCCAGAGCATCCAGCGGTCAAGTGTGTTCAACTCCAATCACTTCTCGCTGCTGCCTGCAACTGCCTGACCGCTGCATGTCTGCTATACTTCACTCATTGATTTCTCGCTAAGTTATCTGCCATCATTGACAGGAACACTCGTATGTCTGCCCCCGATGAGCCATCCGCCTATACCGACGCGGAGCGCAACGCCATGCGCGCTTATTTACAGCGCTCAGAAGTGCGCATGTCCACGCTGCACCGCGTGGCCACGGCCTTCGTCGGCGGGGCTGGTCTGTTAATTCTCATCCCGGTGTTCATCCGCGATATCATCGAAGGCATCATGGAAATTTTGCTCTCCACGGCGGGGCTGCACTTTGTCAGCCTGCCGAATGAGCTAGCAATTGTGCTGACCTTAGCGCTCTACGCCACGGCTGTTTACCCGTTCGCGCTCTCGCTGCTCATCCCCCTGTACTCGCTGTACCTGCTGCTTAAGGACATCATCCACTTTTATTATTCGATTTACGCGCCGGGCTTCCCCGCGACACTGCTGCACCCGACGTTCTCGCTCAGTGGCATCTCGTTCAGTCAAGATGAATCACCGCGCGCTAAACGCGATATCATGCATTATGAGTACAGCCGCAACATGGACTTTATGCTGCCTTTCAGCGAGGGCAAGCGCGAGCTGTACTTTGACCAGCTCATCGAGGCGACCAACGGCGACATCATCCCATCCTCGCGCAAATGGGAAAAGCTCGTGGCTGAGGGCATGATCCCAGAGGGGGCCAAGCGCAAAGATATTGAGCGTTTCGACGCGGCGCTGGGGGTGGTGCGCAGCCTCGACCGCGACCTTGTGGAGGAAGTCGCGGTAACGGAGATGCACCTCGCGCGCAACGTGATCTACCTGCGGCGCTTGGTGCTGCGCTATGCCAAGAGCCTGCTGCTCATCGTCTGGACGACAATTGTCACGTTTATGACGCTGCCGTTTTTGCGTGATGGGCGCTTCTCCACGCTGCTTGTGCTGTCGCTGGGGTATCTCATCTGGTCGTTGATGGCGCTGCGCCTGCTGCGCTGGCCGATTAGCTGGATCTATCGACATCGGCGCGAGAAGATCGACTATCGTAAGGTCGATAAGCAGCTCATCCACCTTGATGACGTAGTGCGCCCCTTCCTGCTTGGGGCCATCCCGATCTCGGTGGTGGCGGTGTGTCTGGCGCTGTTGGACGTGATTAGCCGCTGAAAGCCGCCGCGATCTCTGCTACAATACGGCGTTCGTATTCGCTGCAACGCGCGACTCAGGAAGGACAATCGGGCGATGGCTTTGCGCATCTTTAACGTGCTGGGACGAGAAAAGCAGGACTTCGTGCCGCTGGAGGAAGGCCGCGTCAACATGTACGTGTGCGGGCCGACGGTCTATGATCACGCCCATCTCGGCCATGCCAAGAACTATGTGTCGTTTGATGTCGTGGTGCGCTGGCTGCGCCACAGCGGCTACCAAGTGCTGTACGTGCAGAACATCACCGACGTCGGCCACATGCTGGAGACGGGCGAAGATCGCATCCTGCGGCAGGCCAAGCGCCTGCAAGCCAAGCCGATGCAGGTGGTGGAACGCTACACCAAGAGCTTCTTCGACGATATGGACGCGCTCGGCAACGTCCGCCCAGATATCTCACCGCGCGCCAGCGCCCACATCCCCGAACAGATTAAGATGATACAAATCCTCATCGAGAAGGGGCACGCCTACGAGGTCAACGGCAGCGTCTACTTCGATGTGACGACTGACCCCGACTACGGCAAGCTGAGCAACCGGCGCATCGACGATCAAGAAGCAGGGACGCGCGAGGACGTCCGCAGCGAGAAGCGTCACCCGGCCGACTTTGCGCTGTGGAAAAAAGCCGAGCCAGAGCACATCCTGCGCTGGGACAGCCCGTGGGGCGAGGGCTTCCCCGGGTGGCACATCGAATGCTCGGCGATGGCCAAGAAGTACCTCGGCGAGACGTTCGACATCCACGGCGGCGGCATTGACAACATCTACCCCCATAACGAGAACGAGATCGCCCAGAGCGAGTGCGCCAACGGCGTGCCCTTTGCGCGCTATTGGATGCTGGTGGGCAGCTTGACGGTGGACGGCGTGAAGATGAGCAAGAGCCTCGGCAACTTCCGCACCGTCAAAGACGCGCTGGCCGAGTATCGCCCTGAGGTCGTCCGCATGTTTGCTATCAGCGCGCACTACGCCAGCCCCGCCGACTACAGCGAGGAAAACCTACAAGCCGTCAAGAACGGTTGGGAGCGCATCTACAACGCCGTCCGCCTGACGCGCCAGCAGATGAACCGCGCCCCCGAAGGCGACGCGGGCAACGCTTTCAACGCGGTATCACGCAAGGCGCGGGAAGACTTTGCCGCCATGATGGACGACGACTTCAACACGCCGCGCGCCATCGCTGTACTGCAAGACTACGTGCGCGAGGTGAACACGCTGCTGAACACGACCCAGCCCGGCCTCGCCACGCTTAAGGACATCAACGACACGTTTGCTGCGCTAGGCGGTGATGTGTTGGGAATCATCCCGACGACAGAGGCCGCGCTCGACACGCGCAGCGCCGAGCGCGAAGCCGCGCTGATCGAGATGTTGATCGCGCTGCGGGCACAGGCGCGGGCGCAGAAGAACTGGGCTGAGAGCGACCGCATCCGTGATGAGCTGGCGAAGGTCGGCGTGATCTTGGAAGATCGGCCTGATGGCACGATCTGGAAGGTGGAATAAGCCGTGGTGGAGTTTGTGTATGGCCATTGGCCCGTGATGGAATGCCTGCGGGCGGGGCGGCGCAAGATCGAGAAGCTGCTGCTGAGCGACCGCGTGGAAGAGAAGGGCATCGTCGCGGAGATCATCACGACGGCCCGTGAACGCGGCGTGGAGGTGACGCGCGTCAATCGCCGCATCCTCGACGATGTAAGCAACAACGCCAACCATCAAGGAACCGTGCTGCGCGTGGGCGAATATCCTTATGTGGAGTTGGATGCTATTCTCGACCACGCCCGCGAGCGTGGCGAAAAGCCGTTCATCCTGCTGCTCGACTTGCTGCAAGACCCGCAGAACGTCGGCTCGCTCATGCGGGTGAGCGATGCGGTCGGCGTGCATGGGATCGTCATGCAGGATCGGCGCGGCGTGTCGGTCACGGGGGCAGTGGTGGCGGCTTCCTCGGGCGCAGTGGAGCATCTGCTCGTGGCGCAGGTTACCAACCTCGTTGCTGCGATGAAGAAGCTCAAAGAGAACAACGTGTGGCTGGTGGGGCTGGACATTGGCCCGAACGTGCCGCCGCTGGGCGAGACTGACCTGAACATGGGCATCGGCTTGGTCATGGGGAGCGAAGGCGAGGGGATGCGCCGCCTCGTGCGCGACACGTGCGACCTGCTCGTCACGCTGCCGATGCGCGGCAAGGTGGGCAGTTTGAACGTCGCCACAGCGGGCAGCGTTGCGCTGTATGCGGCGTGGCAAGCGCGCGGATGGGCAGGCTGGGTGCATGCGCGCCCCTCGCTGCCCGCGCCCTGACCATGCCCGCCTCGAATGGGCTGCGTTATAATCGAGCACACAAGGCGATGTAAGGAGACTAATTCATGATCAACGATATTCTGGATGAATGCCGCGAGAAGATGAACGGGGCCATTCACAGTTTAGAGCAAGACTTGTTGGGGATGCGCGGCAACCGCGCCAGCACCTCGCTGGTGGATCGCCTCAAGATCGATTACTACGGCATGGAGAGTGAGCTGCGCACGCTGGCGACGATCTCCACGCCAGAGCCGATGCAGATCGTGATCCGCCCGTATGACAAAGGCGCGGTCAAAGCGATTGAGAAGGCCATCATGGAGGCCAACCTCGGCATGAACCCCAACACCGACGGTGACGTGATCCGCCTCAACATGCCCCCCCTGACGCGCGAGCGTCGTCAGGAGTTGGTCAAGTTCCTGCACAAGCGCCTCGAGGACGCGCGAATCGCCATCCGCAACGTGCGCCGCAGCGCCAACGACGACATCCGCGAGTATGAAAAAGAGAAGATGATCAGCGAGGACGAAGCCAAGATCGGCCAAGACAAAGTCCAAAAGATGACGGATGAATTCGTCGCCAAAGTTGAAGAGATGGGCAAGATCAAAGAAGCCGAGATTATGGCAGTATGAGCCTACATTGAGGATTTCAGTGGACGACGCTGTATAAGTAACTGGACTAAGTAAACGTAAAGCATTTGAGAACATCAACGAGGGATGCGCATGGCCGTAATCACCAAAGAAGCCGAGATTGTATCGGGGGATGCAAATGGCTTCCTCAAAGTGCCGCGTCACGTGGCTATCATCATGGATGGCAACGGGCGCTGGGCGAAGCAGCGCGGATTGCCCCGCTCGATTGGGCATCGTCAAGGCACAGAGAACTTGCGCACCATCATCAAAGCGGCGGTCGAGTTCGGCATTGAGATTATGACGATCTACGCCTTTTCGACTGAGAACTGGAACCGCCCACGGCAGGAAGTTGCCTTGCTCATGCGCATCCTCGAGATGGTGATCGACCGCGAACTGCACGAGCTGAACGAGCAAGGCGTACAGATCCGCCATATTGGCGAGTTGAAAGGCATTGAGCCGCGCCTTGCTGAGAAGGTGCGTACAGCCTGCGAGGTAACGCGGCACAACACGCGCCTCATCCTCAACGTGGCCTTCAACTACGGCGGGCGCGATGAGATCGTCCACGCCATCCAAGCCATCATCCGCGAGGGCATCCCCGCTGAGGAGGTGACGGAGGAGGTCGTCAGCCGCCACCTGTACACTGCGGGCCTTGCCGACCCTGACCTTGTGATCCGCACGAGCGGCGAGTATCGCATCAGCAATTTCTTGCTGTGGCAAGGCAGCTACGCGGAGTACTACTACACGCCGGTGTATTGGCCTGCGTTTAACAAAGAGGAATTCCGCAAGGCCATCATCGAATATGGCCATCGCCGCCGCCGTTACGGCAAAACCGACGAGCAGATCGACGAAGAAGACTTCGACGACCCAGAGGAGTAGGCGTTGGCTCGTATACCTGTGCAGCGTTCTGTGCCGCCCATCCCCCAAGACTACCCACGCATTCGAGATACCTCGAGCAAATACTATGGTTGCTTGGATGTGGAGACCTTGCAAGATCATCCACATCCACGCCGTATTACGCCAGAGCTACTGAGGACCCTCATCCTGCAAGCCATCGAAGAAGCAAGCGTGCAATCGTCACGCGAGGCCATCCTAATCCCGCCTGATATGTCGCCAGAGCAGGAAAATCTGTTCTTTCAAGACGAGGCAAACAAGTTGTTTGCCTATCTGCACGCTTACCCCGTTGACCCGGCGGCAACGGCACACGAGTACACAGGGCGGCACTATCAAGATGTCGGCCTTGAACTGTTTCGCAACCGCGCGATTCAGAAGGGCCGCATGAACTCGGGATGGCGCTATCAGCTTTTGGCGCGTGAGTGTGCAAAAGCCAGTGGACGTTTTGATGAAGCAGCCGGGTTCGGGTTCTCAAAAGGGGATTTTGTCGCCAAGATCCGTTTCAAAGACGACACTCGAAAGAAACTGCACATTTACGTGTCAGTCAAAAATCGGCGCAGTACGATTGGCGGGCAAGACTGGCCTAATTCAATTCAAGCTCTGGAGGCTGCTGCTCGGGCGGACAACCGACAGCAAGAGGGGCCTTACATTTGCATTTTTGGCATCGCCATCGACCGCGGGGAGCGCGCAATCCCCAAGTCGTCTTCGACAGGCAGGGCTTACTCTGAAAACACCGAGGTGTGGCTCAGCGACTTTTTCTGGCCATTTTTCTCGTCATACTCATATTCTGAGATCATGATGGCGATGTTGGAGGCACTCATCGAGGCCGATGCCAACCAACAGGCACTGCCTACACAGATACAAGCGCCTCATAAACTGCTGGAGGCCTTTGGCGCGCGCTGCTATGAAGCGCAGTTGACAGATGAGCAGGGTTTTTTCTCAGACCCACTGGCTCTAGTCCAATTTTTCTGCGCGCCATTGAAAAAGAAGCCGAGGAGAGCGCCATGAGTGACGCAGAATGCAAGGTTATCCGTCATCGCGGTCTCATCGGAACACTTGTCCTCGCTGACAGTCGTGCTTATCTCCCCACGCTGCAAGATCAAGTGGATTTGATCGTCACCTCTCCACCCTATGCTGATGCGAGGCGGAGGCATTATGACAGCGTCCATCCTGACGACTTTGCTGAATGGTTCATGACCTTTCATCAGGCGTTCTATGATGTCTTGAAGCCGTCTGGCAGTCTTGTTATTAACATTAAAGATAAGGTCGTCAACGGCGTGCGGCATCGTTTCGTCTGGCATATGATCGAAAAGCTGTGCAGCAGCGGTTGGTACGCGATTGACGACTACATCTGGCACAAGACCAACCCCATGCCCGGTTATTGGCCAACGCGGCTGCGCGATGGCTGGGAATATTGTTTCCACCTCTCTAAGTCACTTAAGCCTTATTTCAACGCGGATGCAGTCAAAAAGCCTATCGGTAGGTGGGCGGATACGCGCCTCAAGCGGCTTGGCAAAAATGACACAAGTCGGCATAACTCTGTCAATGATAGTGGTTTTGGTCGTGATATTTCCAGTTGGGTTGGTAAAGAAACTGTTCTTCCATCTAACGTTCTATCGCTTGCGCTGGTAGGCAAGAACAAAAATCATCCAGCGGTTTTCCCAGTCGATCTGCCTCTTTTCTTCATCAAACTTCTAAGCCCACCCCGAGGTATTGTGTTAGATCCTTTTGGAGGTAGCGGCTCAACGGGCTTGGCAGCTTTTCAGAGCGGTCGCCATTTTATCTACGTTGACAACAACCCTGCATACTTTGAAGCAGCGCATAATCGCATCAGTACGGAAATTCAGACGGGTGGCGTAAGTAGCAGTCAGCTTCACTTGCTGCCCGATGTCGAGGATTAATGGTTACAATGAGGCTTCAAGATGACTGTTAAGCTAACCCTCAAACAACGCCTTGCGCAGGGCAGCCCACTGCTTCTAGACGGCGCGATGGGCACGCTGCTTCAGCAGCGCGCCGATGTGCCGATGAGCACGTGTTTTGACTGGCTGAACATCACTCAGCCTGCGATCGTGCGCCAGATCCATGTCGATTATCTGGCAGCCGGGGCGGACTTGATCGAAACAAACACCTTCGGCGCGAATCGCTACCGGCTGGCTGAGCATGGCTACGCCGAGGAAGTGGCCCGCGTGGTGCAGGCTGGCGTGCAGCTCGCGCGGGAGGCGGTCGCTGTGAGCGGCAAAGCCGCCTACGTGCTGGGGGCGATTGGCCCGACAGGCTTGATCCTCAAGCCGTATGGCCCGCTGAGCCAAGAGGACGCGCGCGCCAGCTTCATGGAGACAGCGGCAGCCTTTGCCGCGGCGGGCGTGGATGGTCTCATCTTCGAGACTTTCACCAATCATGATGAGCTGCTGATCGCGCTGCGGGCGGCTCGTCAAGTCGCACCAGAGCTGCCGCTGTTCGCGCTGGTGACGTTCAACAGCGACGGCCTGACCTACACCGGCCAGAACCCCGCCCGCGTTGCCAGCGATCTGATGCGGGCAGGCGTGGACGTGATCGGCAGCAACTGCGGCAGCGGGCCAATGCAGCTTTCACAGGTGATCCAGTCGATGCGGCAAGCGACCCCCAACGCGCGCTTGGCCGCTATGCCCAATGCAGGCTTCCCAGAGGCGGTCGGCGGGCGCATCATGTATCCGGCGACCGCTGACTACTTCGCGCAGTATGCCCGCACCTTCCGTCAGATGGGGGTGCAGCTGATAGGTGGATGCTGCGGCAGCACGCCCGATCACATCCGCGCGATGCGCCAAGCGCTGGACGAAGCGCCGCAGGAAGTCGTTGAGATCACGGTGGTTGACCACGAACAAGACGCACGCCGCCAACCCCAACATCCGACCGCGCTGGCGCAGCGTTTGGCCGCCGGGCAGTTCACCATCACAGTTGAGATGACACCCCCTCGCAGCTACACTGCGGACAAGCTGCTGCAAGAGGCGCGCCTGCTGCGCGATGCAGGCGCTGACCTGCTCGACGTGGCCGATACGCCCGCGGCGCGCATGAAGATGAGCGCGTGGGCGGCGGCGCACCTGCTGCAAACCCAAGTCGGCGTGGAGACGATCCTGCACTTCCCGACGCGCGGGCGCAACATCCTGCGCGTGCAAGGCGACCTGCTGGCCAGCCATGCGCTGGGGCTGCGCAACCTGTTTGTGACGATGGGCGACCCAACCAAAATCGGCGACTACCCCAACGCCAACGACGCCAGCGACATCGTCCCCAGCAAGTTGATTGACCTCATCGTCCACAAGATGAACACCGGCACGGACATGGCGGGCAACAGCATCGGCACGCCGACCAACTTCACCGTGGGCTGCGCGCTGAACATGGCCGCCGACGACCTCGACAACGAAATCCGCGTGTTGGGGAACAAGCTGGCTGCTGGCAGCCATTTTGCGCTGGGGCAGGCGGTGTTCGACCCGCCGCGCGTCGAGGCGTTCCTCAAGCGCTATGAGGAGATCAACGGGGAGCCGTTCAAGCTGCCGGTGTTGATGGGGGTCATGCCACTCTACAGCGTCAAACATGCGCTGTTCCTGCACAATGAAGTGCCCGGGATCACCATCCCTGACGCGATCTTCAAGCGGATGGAAGACGCAGGCGACGACGCGCCGCAAGAGGGCGTGCGCATCGCGCAGGAGTTGATCCGCCAACTGCGCCCCTACGTGCAGGGGGCCTATGTCATCCCCTCCTACGGTCGTTATCACTTGGCCGCTGAAGTGGTCGATGCGATTGCTCATGTCCCGGCCAGCGGTTAGCGCTATCGCTGGGCTGCTGGTCGTCGTCGGCCTGCTGCTGCGGCTGAGCGTCGCGCTGCAAGGCGACCCGATGGCCCCGTACTTCCCAAGTGGTGGTGACACCGCGTGGTATATGGCGATGGGTGAAGGCCTCTGGGCTGCCCTGCTGCATGGGGTAGAAGTGGGGATCTCGCGGGCTGGGCTGCAATACGTCAACAGCGCTTACAACATCCCGCCGCTGTACGTGCTGTTTATCGGCTTCTGGCAGCAGATTGTTCCGCCTGATTGGGCTGTGATCGGCATCCGCGCCTCGCAGTGCTTGCTCAGCGTGCTGACCGGCCTGCTGGCGGCAGATGCGGCGCGTCGTTTGGCGCAATCCACCCGCGCGGGACTAATTGTGCTCGCTGTGATGATGCTTGATCCATCGCAAATCCTCGAGCCGCGCCACATCTTGACCGAGACGCTGTACATCACGCTTGTGACAGCGAGTGTCTGGGCGTATCTGGTGTGGCTGGCGGATGTCAAAGCCTTGCAGCCCCGCGCGGCGCTGGGGGTGGGGGCGCTGCTGGCGCTGGCGTCGCTCACGCGGGCGGTCGGGATTGCGTATCCGCTGTTCTTGGCCGCGCATTTGATGTGGCGCTGGCGCGCTCAGTGGCGGCGGGCAGCGGCGGCCGCGGGGCTGCTGCTGGCGACGTATATCGCCCTCACCAGCACATGGACGGTCTACAACGTGGTCGCGTGGGATCGCTTCCTCTACCTGAGTGACCAATTTCTGCCGGCGGTGTGGCGCGGCGCGACCACCGAAGACGGTTCACCCTTTGAAAATGACGCGCTGCTGCTGGCAGACGCCACGCCTGACCCCAACTGCGAGGGAGACTGCACGCCGCGCATCACGCTGGATCTCTACGCGCGGCAAGCGCTGCGCTTCATCACGGAGGACTTGACTGGCTACGTGAGCTTGCGCTTGAGCGAGCTAGGCGAGTCGATCCTACAGGCGCACGCCGCGACGAACCTGCCCGGGGAGAGCCTGCGCGCGCTGGCAGCGGACTGGGCGCGCAGCGGCTTCACGTGGGAGGGGCTGCTGCGGCTGGTCAACGGGGACGATTTTGGGCTGAAGCTGACGATCTATATCTTCCAGTATGCGGGCTACGGGCTGATGCTGGTCGGGTTGTGGCGCCTGCGAGCACGCTGGCATCTAGCAGCCGTGCCGCTGACGTTCATCGTATACACGGTGGCGATCCACGTGGTGCTGCTGGCGCTGCCGCGCTACATCTTCCCGATTATGCCGATGGTGTGGATGTTGGCTGGGGCGGCGCTGACGCCGCTTGCTCGCTCGCACGGCGAATCTCCGCCAGCTGCTGCTCCAGCTCCGCCCGTTTAGCGGCCTGCGCCTTTTGGGCGGCTTGGGCAGCCTCGCGCAGCATCCGCAGCAAATTCGCACGAAGTTGAGCGCCGCTCACTGGCGAGAACAGCACGACCAGCAGCGCACCCAACGCTGCGCCCACGCCCAGCCCGATCAACAGCGAGATCACTTTGCGCATGAGATTATCCCCCCTCCGGCGCTGCCGATGGCTCAACGAGTTCATACGGGCCGAGCGCTGTGCCATCGACCGCCAGCGCGAAGGCCTGCCCAGAAGACACGTCTAGCAAAAACGTGCCCGTGTCAAAACGTTGGAGCGTGAGCGCGACTTCTTGCGGCTCCGTGATGCCGAAGCCGATGCGCGCGGGCAGCCCCTCGACAAGCGTCCACATGCTGCCGAACGCGCCGGTGGGGACTAAACCCTGCTGTGACGGCTCCAGCGGGGCCGTGAGCGGGGGCGGCGCTTCGAGATAGTAGAAGCGCCCGACTGCGCCCTGCGGCACAATCGCCCAGACGGCTTGAATGTCGGGCTGAAGGTACATCACGCCGCGGTCGAACACTTGAAGCTGACCGAAGAAGCCAAACGGCTCTTGAATCGGGCAGCCGAGCCGCTGTCGCACGATGGACTGCGACTGCCACACGGCGACAATGCGCGGTTCAATCGGGCGGCCACATTGGCGGGCATCAGCGGTGGGGGCAGCGCTGCCGCTGCCGATGAGCGGCTGCGTGAACGATTGAAACGCCAAGCTGCCCCCAGCCTCACCGATGAACACGCCGACATAAGGCGACGGGCTGGGATCCGGCGTGGGAGTGGGCGGGGCAGGGGTGGGGCTGGCCGCGGCGAACGTTGCTGCGAGTTGATCGGGGTTGGGGGTGGGCGAGAGCACGACGGTCGCCAGCGATTTCACGATGGCCACTTCTGTTGGGGCGGTGGCCGCCTCTGGATCGCCGGAACAAGCGGCGAGCAGCATGAGCAGCAGCGCCGCGCACGCCAACCGCCGCACGTTATTTGCTGCCGGGTGTCTCAAATCGAAGCGTGGTGCGAAGGCGGCCAAATTCGATCTCATCGCCGTCGCGCAGGCGATAGCGCTGCTTGGGGGTGACTTGGAAGCCGTTGATGCGCGTGCCGTTGGTGCTGTTGAGGTCTTCCAAGTAGAGGAAGCCGTCGTGCAGCGTCAGCACAGCGTGCATGCGCGATACACCAAAGTGATACGCCCCGAAGGGCGTAAGATCAAAGCCAATGCCTGTGTCGCCCTCCATGGCGCGGCCAATGACCACGCGCTCCTCGGCGGGCATAATGTAGGTTTCCTCGCCAATCTTCCAGCGCAGCTTCCACGCAGACGTAAGGCGAGCCGTCCCGGGCGAGGGGGGACGGTTACTCATATCACCGCTGCCCTCCGGAACATTCAGGTAATCCGTTTTGAAGCGGCTCTTCTCGCCTGAGGTCGGCATGCCTAATCCCTCATCGCTAACGGGTCGCGTGTCGAGAGTGTGTTTTGGGCGAGCAGCATTATGGTCTGGATTGAGATCTGAACTCAAAGCTGTGTCAAGAGCCTGCTCATCGAGACGGCTAGCGTCACTTTCAGGCTGCTTCTCATGATCATTCACAGACTTACCCTACCTCAACTGGCTGAGTTGTTGGTGATTCTGCTAACCCCTTCACATTGATTGTACACGAGATGAGCAAAATAGCACGAGGATGAACCTGTAAGGTCATATGAGAGTTTGACTATAATAGTGTTGTTACAGGAAATGGCGCCCGCTTCAGCTGCCGCGGCGGCTGGAACGGGCGCAGAGTATGCGGCACGTGGAAGCTGCCTAGCCCTCGACCTTCACGCCGCGCCAGAACGCGATATGCCCCGCGATGTTCTTGGCGGCGGGTTTCGGCTCGGGGTAGTACCATGCAGCATCTTTGTTCTCTTGCCCGTTGACCACAATCGTGTAGTAGCTGGCGACGCCCTTCCACGGGCAGGTAGTGTGCGTGTCGCTGGGTTTGAAGTACTCCATCTTCACCGTGTCGGGGGGGAAGTAGTGATTGCCCTCGACCATCTCTGTTTTGTCGCTCTCGGCGATGACGACTCCGTTCCACAGTGCGCGTGCCATGTGTGATCTTTCCCTCACTCAGTGCTGTCGGTATCAGCGATCTTCTGCTGCTTAGACTTTGGTCAGCGGATCGGTCTTACGCTGCGCAGCTAGTTTCTCATCCGCGTATAAGCCGCGTCGATCTCCGCGCGGATCGGCTTCCACACGGCTAGGTAGGCGGCAAAGCCCAGCATCGCAACCGCCATCAGCGCCCACACGAACGCGATGAACACCGGCGGCAGCAGCGGCGCGATCTCTTGGTGGAAAGCCACCGCATCGTTGCGTACGCCCTGCCGGATGAACAAGTCGTTGTAGCGGATCAAATCCCAGATGTCGAACACGGCGTTGAGCGCCGTCAGCACCGCCAGCACGTTCAGCACGAGCAAATCGATGAACAGGTTGCCGCGCATCCCGATGAGGATCAACAGGCCGCCAAACCCGAAGCCTACGACCAGCGCCAGCGGGCTGCCGCTCTGATCAGGACGGGCAAACAGCGCCGAGAAGCCGATCATGAACACGCCCAGCATGAACGCCAAGATGTCGATGTAGCGCGGGAAGCGGTTGATCATGTAGAACAAGATCGAGCCGAACAGCGCTGCCCCCAAATACCCCGCGGAGATGATGAGGGCGCGGTTGCCTCCTCGAGTGATTGCTAGCCCGCTGCCGTCCGCCGAGACTTGAAAGCCGATGACGTCGCCGCCGCTGATGATCGCGGCGAGGCTGTGCCCGGCCTCGTGGATGAACGTCACGAACAAGCGCAGCGGGTACATCATCACGCTGATGATGCCCCAGTTCATCGGGTTGACCCACAGCAGATACGCAATCACCAACGCCAGCGCGGTGATCCCTAACACTTTGCGGCGCGCTACCGGTTCTAATGCCCGTGTTGACCTCATGCTGACTCCTTCACTGCTTGCTACGTCTTAACTATACGCCACATGCGCAAAAAAGGTGTTACGGGGCGTGCAGGGTTTTCAGCGTTGGACAAAACTGCTAGAGTTAGCGCCCAATAGAGACACACTCATAGAGGATTGTCTTATGATGAACCGCCTATCGAGGTTCATACACCTGAGTTGGATCGCTGCCAGTGTGGTCATGGCGAGTGGGTGTACCCTGCTGGAGAACATGACTGCGGAGACGACACCCCAGTTTGACGGTGAGCCGGTGGTGCGCTTGGCCTCGCCGCTTCCCAACGAGATCTACGCTCAAGGCGCGTCGGTCAACATTCTCGGCCGCGTCGAGAACGCCGGGCTAGACGTGGCCGCAGTGGAAATTTTGCTCAACGATGAGCCGATTGGCCGCGCCGAAACCCCCAACGTGAGCGGGGCAGCAGCTTTTACCGTGACGAACAGTTGGCCCAGCACGCCCGGCGACCATGTGATCACCCTGCGGGCGCTGCGAGCAGACGGCACGAGCGGCGAGGCCAGCGTCCGCATCACCGTTCAGGGGGATGCGGTGGTTGCTCTGCCGCCGCAGCCTGAGCCGACAGTGGAGCCAACCCCCGCGGAACAACCGCAGCTCCCGACGCCGGTTGTGCCCGCGCAGACGCAGCCCACCGTCCCGCCTAGCCCAACCCCCGCGCCGACGCAGGCCGTCGCCGCGCCCACCCAGACCAACACCGCCCAGCCTCAACCCCCGGCCAGCAGCGCGCCCACCTTCAGCGTCATCAGCGGCGCAAACGTCCGCGGTGGCCCGGGCCTCGTGTTTGACCCGCCGATTGCGTCGCTGCCTGCGGGGGCGACGGGCAGCATCGTCGCCATCAGCCCAGACCGGCAGTGGTATCGCATTAGCTACAACAACGGCCTCGGGCGCGGGTGGATCAACGCGGCGGTCGTGACGACCACGGGCGATCTCGCTGGTTTGCCGATTGACTCCGGCCCAGCCACGCCCGCGCCGCAGCCTCCTGCCGCGGCTAATCCACAACAACCTGCCGCCCCCGCCGCCAACACCGACCTGAGCATTACCTTCTTGGCGACGACGCCTGACCCCCTCGTGTGCAATCAGCAGGCGACGATCACCGTGATCGTGGTGAACACGGGCAGCACCCCCAGCGCCGAGACGACCGTGCTCGTGCAAGACTTGTACAACGGCCAGCAGCAGGCCAGCGCCACCGCCACGGTGCGCCCGTTGGGGCAGAACGAAAGCGTGGAGCTGAACCTGCCGCTCACAGTGTCTACGTTCTTCCTTGAGGGGCACACCATCCGCGCGCGCGTCGACCCAGACAACCGCGTCCCTGAGACCAACGAAGGCAACAACGAGGTCACTAAGAACTACACGCTGGCACAAGGTGATTGTTAGCGGGGCAAGATATGCCTTGCCCCCACGACGCCATCGCCATCAATCCTGCGGGATCGGGTTCTCCCCGCGGTGGTTGTCGATGGCGCGATACGTCTGAGTATTGCCGAACACGAAGCGGTTAGCAGGCAGGAAAGAATGCGGGAAGCCGAGCGGGATCGCGCTTATCTTGCTGAGACGCTCAAGCTGCGCATCCGTCAGTGACCATTCCAGCACGGCCATATTGTCCTTGAGCTGTTCCAGCGTGCGCGCCCCCAAGATAGGGATGATCTGGGCGCGGTGCTGCTGCTGGCGCACCCAGTTGATGGCCACTTGGGAGGGGCTGCGCCCGACCTTCTCCGCGATCTTGACGACTTCCTTCACGACGTTGACTTGTTCGCGCGTTAAGTTGAGGGTGGCGCGGTCAACACGGGTTGGCTCGCTGCCCTCTTTGAGGAACTTGCCGGTGAGCACGCCGGCCCGCAGGATCCCCCACGGCAGGACGGCCATCTCGTGGTGCTTGGCCATCGGCAAGATTTCGCGTTCCAAGTCCCGCTCGAGCAGGCTGTAGGGCACTTGAATGCCCAAAAACCGCGACCATCCACGCAGGTCGGCCAGCGTGTTGGCCTCGGCCACGATGTAGGCGGGCGTGTCGCTGATCGCCAAGTAAAGCACCTTGCCCATGCGCACCAGATCATCCAGCCCGCGCATGACCTCCTGCACGGGGGTCATGTAGTCCCATGCGTGCAGGTAGAGGATGTCGATATAGTCGGTGTTCAGGCGCTTAAGGCTGGCTTCCACGGCTTGCATCATGTTTTTGCGGTGGTTGCCGCTGCTGTTGGGGCGGATGCGCTCATCGCCTTGTCGTGAGGCAGGCGTCAGCGTGTACTTGGTGGCAACCACGAAGTGCTCGCGGTCGCTGTGGATGAACTCGCCCACCAGCCGCTCGGATGAGCCGTTGGTGTAGAGGTTGGCAGTGTCGATGAAGTTGCCGCCCTGTTCTGCGAAGTAGTCAAACTGGCGCTTGCTCTCGTCGCGGTCTGCCCCCCAGCCCCAGTCTGCGCCGAAGGTCATCGTCCCGAGGCAAAGCTCAGACACGCGCAGGCCGCTCTTGCCCAGCAGTTTGTAACGCATTGTCTCCTCCATGTTAGGTGTACAAAGGGGAGATTAACGCAGCGCCGCTGGCTGTACAACTAGCTAAATAGGCAGGCGGATCGTAAAGGTCGTGCCGTGACCAAGCTGAGTCTCGCAGGTGATCGTGCCGCCGTGCAGCTCCACCATCTGGCGGGTGACGGGCAGGCCGAGTCCCGTCCCCGGGATCGTCTCGACGTTGGAGGCGCGGTGGAACGGCTCAAACAAGCGGCTCAGATCTTCCGCTGGGATGCCGATGCCTTCATCGGCCACTTGAATCACGACGGCGTGGTCATCGCGCGCCAGCGTGAAGCGGACGGTGCTGCCGTGAGGCGAGTATTTGATCGCGTTCGACAGCAGGTTCGTCAGGGCGCGCCGCAGCAGTTTACGGTCAATCGGCGCGATCAGTTGATGTTCCTCGCAGTGGAATTCGACGCGGTGCGTCTTGTGGTAGTTCAACTGGAACTCTTCGACGACATCGCGGCAGTAGGTGATAAGGTCACAGTCCTCGGCGTTGATCTGGAAGCCATCTGCCTCAAAGCGGCTGAGCGTCATCACGTCGGAGATCATCTCGGAAAGGTAATCGACTTGTTGACGGATGTTGTCGAGGGCTTGCGTGCGCTCTTCCGGCGTGGAGACAGCCCCATACTTCTTGAGGATGTCGTAAGACAACCCGATAGACGTGAGCGGGGTGCGCAGCTCATGTGACATCATCGAGAGGAAGCGATTTTTCAGCGCGCGGATTTCCCGCTCTTTTTCCAGCGCAACCATCATGCGCTCACGCTCCACTCGCTCTTCTTCGGCCTGCTTGCGATAGGTGATGTCTTGGATGATGCAGGTGTAGACGCTGCCATCTTCAAGGCGCAGCTCATTGAGTGAGAGGTACAGCGGGAAAGTCTCGCCATCGGCGCGCCGCCCGATCAGCTCATGGCCGACGTCGCCGTTCAACCGTTTGAACGTGGCCTTGCCCTCGAATGGCTCGTCGATGAGCTGTGAGAGGTTGGTGTTGAGCAGGGTGGCTGTGTCGAGGCCGAAGATGCGCGCGGCAGCGCGGTTGGCGCTCAAAATCGCCCCGCGTCCATCCACCGTCAGGATGCCGTTGTTCACGTTGTCGAGGATGGCTTCAAGGCGGCGTTTGCTCTGGGACAGCTCCATCTCGACCTGCTTTAAGTCGGTGATGTTATGGTGCGCCACGATCACGCGCGTGTGGTGATACCACTGAAAGCGCGTGACGCGCACGACAAACCACTGCCGCTTGATTGGCGTGTGGCAGGGGTATTCCATCTGGAACTCGTCCATCTGGCCGTGGACGATCCCGCGGATGGCGCTGGCGATGAGCGGGGCCTCGCGTGAGCTGCGAACGGTGGAGCGGTCGCAAACGTCAAGGTAATTGGTACCGATACCATAGCCCGCAGCGTTATAGCCATTTTGGCGGGCGAACTTGCGCCATGCAGCGTTGACCGCCACGATTTGACCCTGTTCATCTAGCACTGCCACGTGGTCAGTCAAGGCATCAAGGACAGACTGAACAAAACGTTCCGCCTCGTCTCGGGTTTGATTGCGAAAATGCTTCGGCTCTGATGGTATTAGCAAGGCAACAGTCCCCCCATCCTTGCCATCTAGCGGCATTATACCACATAATCCACTTAGTTGGTGGATGAACATTTTTTGCCCACGCGCTGTAGGCAGCGGTGCACCACATGCCCACGTCACAAGCCTGAAAGGACACACCCATGAAAGCCGATTTGAACCGCCTGATGACCCAGCGTGGCCTCGATGCCTTCATCGTGGGCGGCGGGGAACACGAGAACAGCGTCCGCTGCTACCTGACCAACGGGGCGCATTTGACAGGCGGCTTTGTGGTGCAGGCGTGCAACGGGGAGCCGCTGCTGGTGGTCAACGGGATGGAAATTGAGGAAGCGCGCAAGAGCGGCCATCGCTGCGTCACATATGGCGACCTCGGTTATTACGACCTCTACCGTGAGCATGGCGCGCAGCAGGCCTCTATCCTGCTGTATGGGCGCTTGTTGGAGCAGGTCGGCCTCCACGCGGGGCGGGTGGGCTTGTATGGCGTGGACGACATCAACGCGACGATCCAGCGCTTTCAGCAGTTAAATGCCCACTATGAGCAGTATGAATTTGTGGGCGAGGGCAGCCCAACGCTGTTCGACGAGGCCTACCTGACGAAGGACGCCGCCGAGGTTGAGCGCATCCGCAGCGTGGCGGAGCGCACCAGCGCGGTTGTGGCGCAGGTGTGGGAGTTCATCAGCAGCCATCGCAGCGATGCCAGCGGGCGTGTGGTGAACGCGGAGGGGCAGCCGCTGACGGTGGGCGCGGTGAAGCGGTTTGCGCGGCGGGCGCTGCTCGACGTTGGGCTTGAAGACACCGGTATGATCTTCGCGCCCGGGCGCGATGGCGCATTCCCACACAGCCGCGGCGATGATCCGACCGAGCTGATGGTGGGCGTGCCGATTGTGTTCGACTTCTTCCCGCGTGAGTTGGGCGGCGGCTACTATCACGATATGACGCGCACATGGTGCATCGGCCATGTGCCGCCGCCAGTGCAGGCGCTCTACGACGATGTGATGACCGCCTTCGACATTGCCCTTGAGACCTACGCGCTGGGCAAGCCAACACACACGCTGCAAGAGGCCGTGTTGGATTTCTTCGAGGCGCAGGGCCACCCCACCCCGCGCACGACCAACAACCCAACCGAGGGCTATGTTCACAGCTTGGGGCATGGCATTGGCTTGAACATCCACGAAGCGCCGTCGATGCACCACCTTAAGCGTGAAGATGTATTCCAAGTGGGAAACGTGGTAACGATTGAGCCGGGCCTCTACTACCCTGACCGCGCCATCGGCATCCGCGTCGAGGACAGCTTCATCGTGGCTGAGGATGGGCAGCTGCTGAGCATCACGCCCTTCAAGAAGGACTTGCTGCTGCCGCTGAGAGGCTAAACACAAGGCACGCTGGGGTGTGCGTTCGATTATAATTGACTACAGCATCACAGATGGTTTGCAGGAAAGACGAGCGGCTATGAGTGAGGAAGCCATCGCACGGCTTCGCTGGAAAGACCCCACGACACAAGCGACGCGCGAGTATGTGCTGTTAGAGGGCGCAACGGCCACCATTGGGCGCGCCTCCAACAACGACATCGTTATTCCAGACCAGCACGTCTCACGCAATCACGCGGTGATTCGCTATCGGGATGGCATTTTCGTCATTAGCGATCTCAACAGCAGCAACGGGACGTTCGTCAACGACACGCGCATCACCGAGCCGTTCCCGCTGTTCGCAGGCGATATCATCCGCTTGTTCGTCCCAACGATTGAGTTCCTCAGCGCAGGTGCAGAACACCTGCTGAACGCGACCCAAGCTGGAACCGTCCTGCGCCCGACGGAGATCGGCGGGCAGGCCGTGCTGTTGGTGACGAGCGGCGCACAAGAAGGCCAGACGATCCCGCTGCTGCTCGACACGGTGACAATTGGCCGCGCTACGAGCAGCGCCACGTGGGAGGTGCTGCTGCAAGATGCCAGCGTCTCACGGCCACACGCCCGCCTGACGCGCGAAAATGGGCGCTGGGCCATTGTGGATCTCAACAGCAGCAACGGGACGCGCGTCAATGCCATTGAGGTCAAGGGCACGCCGCGCTGGCTGAACGACGGCGATACCCTTGAGCTGGGGAATGCGATGCTGGTGTTCCGGTTAGGGTGGGTGCCCTAGCAGCGCCTAGCCTGCGATCAACGCCTCAAGCTCACTGGCGAGCCGCGCCTCATTCAAGAAACCGAACCAGCGCTTAACGACCTCTCCCTGCGCGTTGACGAGCGCATACTGCGAGCGATCCACCAGCCCGAAGCGCTGGCGCGTGGGCGTATCGGCGGGGTTGTCAACGTCGACGCGGACGAAGACGATCCGCCCTTGGAACTGTTGGGCCAGCGCTTGCAGCACCGGCTCGTTGGCGCGGCAGGTTCCACACCATGCCGCGTGTGAATCGTAGAAGGTGAACGCGACAGTCTGATTGACCGCCGACGATGACTCCGGTGTGGGGGTGGCATCGTCTTCGGAGGCCTGCTCAGTGGCGGCAGGCGGCGGGACGGTGGGCTGAGCGGTGGGCGCGGCCGTTGGTTGGCAGGCGGCAGTTGCCACACCGATCAACAGCATCAGCAGCGCGCGCGTTAAAACGGTCATGGTGTATCTCCCTTGTGTTGATTCGTTGACCTCTCCACTAATCATCAACAAACTGCTTAAGCGAGTGTGAACGAATCGTAGGATCATCATGGGGTACGCGCCCTGCGAGCGTTTATCTCTCACGCTACAATCGAAATTGTAGGCGATAAGTAAGCAAGGGGGAACGATGCGCACATGGGGCTGGTTGCTGGTGATCGGCTGGTTGGCATGGGGGGCGCGCGCCCAAGAGATCCCGCCGCCCATGCCGATGGTGGATCTGCAAGGCCACAACGTCGTGAACGTGCTGCTGCTGGGCTTGGCGACGCACAACAGCGGCAGCAACGGCCTCACCGACAGCCTGATCCTCATCTCGTTCAACCGTGATACGCGCCACGCTGCGGTCATTTACCTGCCGCGCGATCTCTACGTCTATCTGCCCCACACGCAGCGCATGGCCAAGCTCAACCAAGCCTACTACTACGGCCAGCGCGTCCCTGATGACGGCTACAGCGGCATCGACGAGTTAAAGGCAACGATCCGCTACAACCTCGGCGTGGAGGTGCATTACACCGCGCGGGTCAACTTTGGCGGTTTCGTTCGCTTGATCGACAGCTTGGGCGGGATCAACATCAGCGTGGACTGCGCCCTTCAAGATTGGCGTTTGATCTCGCCCGAGCTTGACCGCAGCGTCGCGGAGAATTACTACCGCTTCACGCTGGAGCAGGGCGTCTACACGATGGACGGGGACACAGCGTTGTGGTATGTGCGCTCGCGTATGACCAGCACCGACCTTGACCGCGGGCGGCGGCAGCAAGATGTGCTGCGGGCGATCTGGCGGCGGATTCAGGCACGCGGCCTGCTGGAGACGCTGCCGACGCTCTGGGCATCGTGGGAGCGGATCGTCACGACTGATATGCCGCTGGACGTGGCGCTGTCGTTCGTCCCCGATCTGATCGACTTCTCTACCAGCGACATCTCGTATTTCAGTTTTCGCATGAACCGCGAGATCACCAGCGGCTACACGCCCGACGCCGACCGTCGCTTCATCTTCATCATGGATCGTGACGCGGTGGCGCAGCTTATGCAGCAGATGGTCAACGCCAGCACGCCGCATCGTGTGCAAGTGACGCCGCCCAGCGTGGCGCTGATTAATGGAACGAACAACCCTGAGTATGACTTCATAGCGCGCATTGCCGCTGACCGCTTGGAGCTGGAAGGCTTCCGCACGACAATCGTCCAACAACAGACGCGCCGCCGCTATTGGAATCACATTATCGATCACACGGGCGATGAAAAGGGTGGCTATCTCAGCATGTTGATGCGCGTGCTGTCGACGACGCAGGAGGGAGTGCGCGTGGAGCCTGACCCGCTGCGCAGCGTGGATTACACCGTGTACCTCGGCTACAATTACCTGAGCTACGCCTGCACGCGGCCGGTGCTGCCGCCCGTGCGCGAAGCCATCGCCAACGAGAACGGATAGAGTCCTGCTCAATGCTGTACGCCCACGTTGCGCTGAATGTGCCGGTGAACCAGTTGTTCACCTACCATGTGCCGGAGGCGCTGCTGGGGGCGCTGCGCGTGGGGCATCTCGTCAAGGTGGGCTTTGGGACGACCACTCAGCCCGCCGTCGTCATGGCGCTGGATGAGACCAGCGCCGTCCCCCACACCAAACCGATCCTCGACCTGCTCGACACGCAGCCCGTCCTCGACGACGTGCAGGTGCAGCTCGCCCATTGGCTGAGCGAGGCCACCCTCGCCAGCGTTGGCGCGGCGGTGTGGCTGTGGCTGCCGCCAGCCTTCACCGGGCGCAGCGTGCGCGTTGTTAACCTTGTGGATCCGCTGCCGGATGCAGCGCTCCCTGATGGGCTGATGGCCGACATCGTGGCGTACTTGCGCGCGCAGCAGGATGTGCGCGAGGCGACGTTGGAAAAACACTTCGGCGCGGGGGTGCGGCAGGCGCTCAACGCGCTTAAGCACAAGGGCTTCATCTGCTTTAGCAGCGTGCTGACTGCGCCGACTGTGCGCCCCAAGACCGTCCGCACGGTGCGCCTTATCGTGCCGCGCCGTGATGTGCCCGCGCTCAAGTTGAGGGCTAAAGCTCGCGTCATCGTGGAGTATCTGGCGCAGTTTGACAGCCCGCAGGATGCCGCCGACCTCGCCAGCGCAGTCGGCGCGACCAGCACCGACCTGCTCAACTTGGAACGTAAAGGGATCGTCCTGCTGGGCGAGCGCGTCGTCTACCGTGACCGACTGGCTGACCAAGACTTCATCGCCCATGATCCACCGACCCTCACACCGGAGCAGGCCGAGGTGTGGGCGCGCATCCAGCGGTTGATGCGCGCTGCGGAAGGCCGCGTGGGGCTGCTGCACGGTGTGACGGGCAGCGGCAAGACTGAGCTATATCTGCGCGCTATCGCAGAGACGATCCAGCGCGGCCAGCAGGCTATCTTCCTTGTGCCGGAGATTGCCCTCACCCCACAGACGATTCAGCGTGTGGCGGCGCGCTTCCCCAACCGTGTGGGCGTGGTGCACAGCAGCCTTTCCACAGGCGAGCGTTACGACACGTGGCAGCGAGCGCGCCGCGGTGACCTCGACGTCATCGTCGGGACGCGCTCGGCGTTGTTCGCGCCGCTGCGTAAGCTGGGGCTGGTCATCCTTGACGAGGAACACGACAGCAGCTACAAGCAGTCCCCCCCTGTTCAACCGCCGTACTACCACGCGCGCGACGTGGCCGAACGGCTGATGCGCCTGCGCGGTGGAACGCTGTTGTTGGGGAGCGCCACCCCCAGCCTTGAGGTGTACCATCGCGCGCAAGAGGGGCAGATCGCTTACCTGCGCCTGCCGAACCGTATCATGGGGCATCGTCTGCGCGTTGAATCGCAAGCCCAACGCGGCGGTGTGACGACGCGCTACATCGCCCAAGATGGCGACCGCATGATGATCGACCTGCCGCCGGTGCAGGTGGTGGACATGCGCGAGGAGTTGAAGGCGGGCAACACCAGCATGTTCAGTCGTGCCCTGCAAACCGCGCTGACCGACGTGCTGGAGCGCGGCGAGCAGGCCATCTTGTTCCTCAATCGGCGCGGCCAGTCTACCTATGTGTTTTGTCGTGACTGTGGCTACATAGAGAAGTGCCCGCGCTGTGCCACGCCGATGACCTACCACGGGCATGATGAGGCGCTGCGCTGCCACCATTGTGGGTTTATGCAGCCCGCGCTCAAGGTGTGCCCCCAATGCGCCAGCCAGCGCATTCGCTATTTTGGCGCGGGCACCCAGCAGGTTGAGTCGGAACTTAAACGCTTGTTCCCTGACGTGAGTGCGCTCCGATGGGACGCGGACACAGCCCAGAACATCGACGCGCATGAGGCCATCCTTGCCAGCTTTGTCCAGCGGCAGGCGCAGGTCATGATCGGCACGCAGATGATCGCTAAGGGGCTGGATCTGCCGTTTGTGACGCTGGTTGGGGTGGTGAGCGCCGATCTAGGCTTGGCGCTGCCAGACTTTCGCGCCTCGGAACGCACCTTCCAACTGCTGACGCAGGTGGCCGGGCGGGCCGGGCGCGGGGTGTTGGGCGGGCAGGTGATCCTCCAGACCTACCAACCAGAGCACGCCAGCATCCGCGCGGCCAGCCAGCACGACTATGAGGCGTTCTACCGAGAGGAGATCAAACACCGCCGTGAGCTGGGCTATCCACCGTTTCGGCGTATGCTGCGCCTGTTGGTGCAGCACCCCAACCCGCAGCACGCCCAACGCAGCGTGGAACAGCTCGCTGAGCGCCTGCACAACATGATCCGCTTTGAGGACTGGCCGGACGCCAGCGTCATTGGCCCCGCGCCCGCCTTCTTCACCAAGATCGACAACCACTACCGCTGGCATGTGCTGCTGCGCGCGGCTGATCCTGCCGCCCTCGTCCGCCAGCTCGGCCCCCTGCCAGAGGTCTACGTCGATGTCGATGTCATCGATGTGCTTTGAGAGTGGCAAGTTGAAGAAGTGAAAAGTTGAGCGCCGGACGCTAAAGCATCCGGCTGCAACACGCCCCCTGAAGGGGGCTTTAGCCCCCGCGCGCCAGCCAGAGGCTTGAGCCTCTGGCGCACGGCCACCTTCTGCTGCGGCCTAGACACTCCCTTTCGAGAGGGGAGCGTCTATCGTGGTGGCGATGCGCAATCGACCCCTCACCCTGTCTGGCCTGCGGCCAGCCTGTTCCTCTCCCACACGGGGCGAGGGACAGCACCAGCTATTTCGACACGCCCGTAAAGGCAGTAGGGGCAAGGCGTGCCTTGCCCGCGAGCAAGCCTCCT
>JBDNCV010000035.1:0-29097 GCA_046719465.1 Anaerolinea sp. | reverse complement strand
TGAAGCCTCACCCCTGAATCCCCTCTCCCGCAGAGAGGGGACTTTTGCCCCCTTCTCCCGTGGGAGAAGGGGGTTGGGGGATGAGGCCTTGTAACGCCAACCGAACAAGACAAGATGGCGCATCACCGCGACCTTAGACACTCCCCTTGTTACACACATTCTCATCCGTAGTATGACTTGTGGCCATCTTATTCCGTCAGTACAATTGTTGTTGGTATACAAGCTTACCCTGATTCATTTAAGTAAAGGTAGTGCTTCGTGTCTGATTCTGTATCCAGAAAACCTACGATCTTGATCGTAGATGATGACCCAGCGTTGCAGAAGTTGGTCGTGCTGCTGCTCCAGCGGGCTGGCTTTGAGACGATCAGCGCCCTAAACGCGACAGAGGCCGCGCAGATCTTGCGCGAGACGCCGCTGCCTGATTTGGTCTTGCTTGATCTGATGCTGCCTGAGATCAGCGGGATTGACTTCCTCAAGCGGATGCGCCAGCAGTCCATGTATGACCAGCTGCCAGTGATCATCCTTTCAGCGTTGGCCGACCCGAACCAGATCCGCGAAGGCTTGGAGAACGGCGCAGATCGCTACCTGACGAAGCCCTACCTCGCCAACAACCTCATCAAGACCGTGCAGGACGTGATCCGCACTGGGCGCACCGTCCGCTAGTTGAGGTCGATCCGAAACAAGCGGATCCGCCCATAACCGTGCAGCTCCTCGATCTGGAAGCTTCTCTCTAGGGCGTACAACCACGCCCTCCAATCATGCGACCACTTGCTGGACAATCCGTACCCTGCAGCGTTGTCGGTGGGGATGAGGAAGTAGCGCGGCTCCTGCTCATCCAGTGCGCGGATGCCCGCGATCAGCGCGTCCGGGGAGGGGTAGTACACAATCCGCTTGTTGTGCCACGGCCCCATGTAGTAATTCAGCAGCCACCCCAACCAATGATCGTAAATGACCGTCGCTACCGGCAGCGCGTTTAGGTCGGCGGCCACCTGTGCGATGGGGCTGTTAGGGCGGTAATCCTCCAGCATCCACAGCGGGCGATACCTGTGTTCGTCATGCCCTGCGCGAGGGTGATAGCCGTTGGCAAACGCAAGCCATACTGCCAACCCCGCGAGCAGCAGCGCAGTGAAGGCGCGGCGTGCCGCGCGCTGCCATGCGTGGTGTTCGGGGTGCTGCCGCCACCATGCCGCCGCTGCCACCCACACGCTCATCACCCCAACCACTGCCACTGGCAGCAGATAACGCTCATAGAGCGCGTCAAACATCAGCAGATGCCCCCCACTGTAGGCGAGCAGCCACACGCCCAGCGCGCGCGTCTGGTGGCTTAGCAGCCCGGCAGCGCAGATAACACCCCACGCGATCAAAGGGCCAATGTCGTCGTCGTAACCGACAAGGTGATGATTAGAGGTGTGTGCCGTTGGCAGCCACGCGCGCAGGCGCTCCAACAGCGCGTCTGGACGGGTGACCAGCGTGAGGTTGTCGTTGTTGGCCGCGCCGAGCAGGATCACGCTGTCGCCCGGCCGCAGCGCATCCCACAGCCACAGCAGCAGCAGCACACCACCCGCTCCCGCGCTCCATGCGAGCAAGCGTCTCCAGCGTTGGGCGGGGCATGTGATGAGCCACACTACGAGCGGCGCGAAGAAGACAGCCTGCGGTTTGGCGCAGATCGCCAGCCCCAGCAGCACGCCGGATGCGCCCGCCCGCTGCCGCCGCGCCGCCAGCAGCGCCCCCAACGCCAGCGCCAGCATAGGCATGTCCATAAACGCGGCGGCGCTGTAGAGCTGGTACAGCGGTAAGACGGTTAGGCTGAGCGCTGCCGCGACGGCGGCAAGCGGCTGCTGGGTCAGGTCGAGCGTGAGGCGTATCACCAGCGCGAGGACGGCCAAACTGCTGAAGAACGCAAGCAGCCGCCCCACGAATTCACCTTGAGACGGGTTCAATGTCAGCACGCCATCAGGGAGCGTGTCCGTCCCGATGAGGGCGAGCAGGGCAGCATGGGCGTAGATCGTGAGGGGCGGCTTGTCGAGCGGCCCGCTCAGCCACCAATCACCCTTGACGGCCGCCTCGCGCGCAAAGGTCATGAAGAAGGCTTCATCGGGGTGAAAACGACGATCCTCAGCGGCCAACAGCGGGCTGAGGATGACGACAGCGATGAGCAGCGGGGCCATCAGGGCGAGGGGGCAGAGCCAGATGATGGGGCGAGAGGGAGCGGTCTGCTTATTCCCCCTGCCCACGTGAGAAGCCCGGCTGACCATCGAAGTAGTAGAGGTGCTCGGTCTTGATGAAGTCGAGGCCTGCCGCTGCGAAGCGCCCCAACAGCGCGACGATCGTATCGTGGCTGATGGGCGTCTGGCTGATGAAGCGGCAGCGCCAGTGGTCGCTTTTGAAGCTGTTCACGTCCACATCGGGGAACACTTTCAGGCCGCGGTTGGTGATCATGGTCATCGTCAGCTCGGGCATGATCACCTCGGAGAGGATTTTTTCACCGAGCGCATTGGGGTTGCGACCTGCCTCGTCCCAATCAAGGAAGACATCCACGCCGTACAGTTCCTTCTTGGCTTTAGATTTGACGGCGGCAGGCGGCTCCATGCGCATCGGCTTATCTTGGCTGTAGGTCACGGGGATGAGGCGCTCTGGGAGCATCCCCAGTCGTTCGATGACGGCCTCGGCAAACTCCATCGTGCCGACGCGCTGGGTGCTGCGCCCTTCACGGTAGATATCGCTGGTGTGGATGCCATCCTCGATAGTGCGCTTCCATGCATTGTGAACACGCTCGGCGACATCCGCTTGGCCGAGGTGGACGAGCATCTGCACCCCAGCCAGCAGCAGCCCCGACGGGTTGGCGATGCCGCGCCCGGCGATATCGGGCGCGCTGCCGTGGATGGCCTCGAACATGGCGTAGTCTGTGCCGATGTTGGCCGATGACCCCAGCCCAACGCTGCCGGTGAGCTGCGCGGCCACATCTGAGAGGATGTCACCGTAGAGGTTGGGCAGCACGATCACGTCGAACAGCTCCGGTGTATCGGCAAGGCGGGCGGAACCGATATCGATGATCATGTGCTCGGTTTGGATGTCGGGGTAATCAGCGGCAACCTCGTCAAAGACGCGATGGAACATGCCGTCGGTCATCTTCATGATGTTGTCTTTGGTGAATGCGGTGACCTTGCGGTGGTTGTTGGCGCGGGCATATTCAAAGGCGTAGCGGATGATCTTCTCGCTGCCCGGGGAACTCATCAGCTTGAGCGTCTGGTAAACCTCGTTGGTTTGGCGGTGTTCGATCCCTGCGTAGAGGTCTTCTTCGTTCTCGCGGACGATGACAACCTTCATCATCGGGTGTTTGGTGTCGATGGCCGGGTAGTAGCTGGCACATGGGCGCACATTGGCAAACAGCCCCAGCGTCTTGCGAATGGTCACGTTGAGGCTCTTATAGCCGCCCCCTTGCGGGGTGGTGATAGGGGCTTTGTACAAGACGCGGTTGCGCAGCAGCGTCTCCCATGATTTTTTGTCGATCCCGCTGCTTTCGCCGCGCAAGTAAACTTGCTCGCCCACTTCAATCGTCTCGATCTCAAGCTCAGCGCCAGCTTCTAACAGGATGCGCAGAGCGGCCTTCATAATTTCGGGGCCGATGCCGTCGCCGTAGGCAACTGTGATGGGTGTCTTGGCCATTGGGGGTCTCCGTTCCGGTGTGTAACGCCCATCAATCATACTGAAAACTGGGCTGTTTTGCGATTATGTGCAATAGAAAGGCCGACGTGGGGGCGTCGGCCTTTCTGGGTGGCGTGTGCTGAAAAAGGGGATCAAAAACAGCACACTGCTCTAGGATGGTGGGAACAGCGCACAATCAGGGGGAAAGTTGTGCGCCGGAGGACACTAGAACAGATCGAATAAATCGCTGAGTCGGCTTGATGTGGACTTGCGCTTGCGCTTGTCCGTGTACGGGTCGTAATAACCTTCACTTTGATTGTGCCGACCGCGAACGTGCAGGTCGCTGCTGCTGTCGTCAAAACGTGCGGGCCGCGTGGGCGGCGCTTGCGGGCGTTCGACCTCTTGCTCGGCGGCGCGGGTGCGCGCGATGATCTTGTCCAGCTCGCCACGATCTAGCCAGATGCCGCGGCACTCTGGGCAGTAGTCAATCTCGACATCTTGGCGCGTCGTCATCAGCAGTGTTGTATCACAGTTTGGGCATTTCATCGTCTTTGTCCGGCTGCACGCCACGTCATTTTGGTCGATTGCATTTAGTATATTCGGGAACATTTCAATGCAAAGGTCAGTCTAATGTCTGGCTCAACTAAGCCCGCCATAATCCAACAAAACCCCCAATGGTGAGGGGGTGAGCACGAGGGCAGCGATGAATTTGAAGACGATCAAGGCGGCAGTATTTGACATGGACGGCGTGCTGTGGCGCGGCAACGAAGCGCTGCCCGGCCTTGTGGCGCTGTTTGAGTTTCTGCATGCGCGCGGCATCCCGTATCGCTTGGCGACCAACAACAGCCGCCGCGCCCCAGCCGATTACACCGTGAAGCTGGCCAAGCTGGGCGTGCCGAATGTTCCGGCGAGCAGCATCCTGACCAGCGGGATTGTGACTGCGGCGTACCTTCGGACGCGCTACCCGGCAGGCACGGGGCTATATGTCATTGGGGGGGAAGGGCTGAAGCAGGAACTGACGCAGGCGGGCTTTGAGCTGCGCGAGGACGACGTGCGCGCGGTGGTCGTCGGGATCGACCTTGACTTCACGTATGCCAAAGCGCGCCATGCCACACGCTTGATCCGCAGCGGCGCGGATTTCATCGCCTCCAACGCGGATCGCACGATCCCGCTGGAGGATGGGCTGGCCCCGGGCGCGGGCAGCATCGTCGCCATGCTGCAAGCAGCGACCGATTGTGAGCCGCTGGTGCTGGGCAAGCCGCACCCTGCGATCTTCGAAACGGCGCTGCGGCAGATGAGCGTGCTGCCGCATGAGGCGATGATGGTCGGGGATCGGCTCAACACCGACATTGAAGGGGCAAAGCGCGCGGGCATGGCGGCCGTGCTGGTGCTGACGGGGGTCAACACGCGCGAGGATGCCGCTGCTGCCCCCCACCCGCCCGATTTGATCGTCGACGACCTGCCTGATCTGCTGCGGCATTGGGCATGATCGTCGTCTGGTTCAAGCGCGACCTGCGCACCCACGATCATCTGCCGCTGCTGCTGGCGGCGCGGCACGGCCCGGTGCTGCCGCTGTATATCATTGAGCCAAGCCTCATCTTCAACGCCGACGCGAGCCAGCGCCATTATGTGTTTGTGCGCAGCGCGCTTGTGGAACTGCGGCAGCGGCTGGCAGCGCTGGGGCAGCCGCTCGTGGTGCGGGTGGGCGAAGCGGTGGAGGTGTTCGACCGGCTGCACGCTGATCACCCGATCGACGCCATCTACGCTCACATGGAGACGGGCAACCTTCGCAGTTATGAACGCGATCTTGAGGTGCAGGCGTGGGCGGCGCGCCAGCGCGTCCGAATGGTAGAGTTCCCGTTCAGCGGAGTCGTGCGGCGCTTGCCCAACCGTGACGTCTGGAACGACCTGCGCATGGCGCGGATGGAGCTGCCGCCCCTCCCCGCGCCTGCGGCGCTGCGACCGGTCAACGTGGAGGCGGGCGCGCTCCCGACTGTCGCGGAACTCGGCTTGAGCGACGACGGCATGCGCGACATCCAGCAGGGGGGCGAGCGAGCGGCGCATGCGACGCTGCACGGTTTCTTGACGACGCGCGGGCGCACCTATCATTACGGCATGTCCAGCCCAGTGACTGCGTTTCAGGTGTGCTCGCGCGTGTCGGTGCATCTGGCGTGGGGGACGTTGACGGTGCGGCAGGCCTACCACGCGCTGCGCAAGCGGCAGCAAGAGCGCCTCAGCGATGGGTGGGCGACGGCGCTCAGCGCGTTCGAGTCGCGCTTGTTCTGGCGCGATCACTTCATCCAAAAGCTGGAGGACGCCCCTGACCTTGAGCAGCGCAGCCTCGTTCCGGCGTATGATGGCCTGCGCCCCTCAGTGGACACTGACCCCGAGGCGCGGCAGCGGTTCATCGCGTGGCGCGACGGCCGTACCGGCTACCCGCTGGTGGATGCGTGCATGCGCGCGCTCAAGGCGACCGGTTATCTGAACTTTCGCATGCGGGCGATGATCGTCTCGTTCGCGTCGCATGATTTGTGGCTCGACTGGCGCGAGACGGGGCTGGTGCTGGCGCGTTGGTTCACCGACTATGAGCCGGGCATCCACTGGTCACAGATGCAGATGCAGAGCGGCGTCAATGGCAACAGCACGCTGCGCATCTACAACCCAACCACCCAAGCCACGCAGCATGATCCACAAGGCAGGTTCATCCGTCATTGGATCCCTGAGCTGCGCCGTGTGCCCGATGCGTTCATCCATGCGCCGTGGTTGATGCCGACTGAACTTCAGCAGTCGGTGGGCGTGCGAATCGGGGTAGACTATCCCGCGCCTATCGTTGATCACGATCAGCGCTGGCGTGAGGCGCGCGCGGTCATCGCGGAGATGCGTCAGCGGCCCGACGTGCGCGAGCAGGCAGCGCAGGCCCTCAAGAAGCATGGCAGTCGTAAGCGGGGCGGCCTCCCACAGCGCAAAGCGCGCCGCCCGCGTCAGGCGCAAGCGTCACTCTTTGACGACACGCTCCTGAGCGAATGAAAAACGCCCGACGTTGAGCCAACATCGGGCGTTTTGTGTTCGGTTGTCAGGGTGTTTTAGCGCAGGTCGCTGCTGAAGCCCATCAGCGCGTTATCGGGCTGCGGGCGCTTGTCCTTGTCGTCATCCTTGCTGAAACGGATGACCTCGCCAGATTCGGTGATTGCTTCCACCGCCAAGCCAAGCGATTGCAGCTCCTTCACCAGCACGCGGAAGCTGGTCGGGATGCCCGGGTCGCCGATTTCCGCGCCCTTGACAATGCTCTCGTAGGTGGCGACGCGCCCGTTGACGTCGTCCGATTTGACGGTGAGCATCTCTTGCAGGGTATAGGCCGCGCCGTAAGCTTCCAGCGCCCACACCTCCATCTCACCGAAGCGCTGGCCACCGAACTGCGCCTTACCGCCGAGCGGCTGCTGCGTCACGAGGCTGTAAGGGCCAGTGGAGCGGGCGTGTGCCTTATCCTCAACGAGGTGGGCGAGCTTGAGCATGTGCACCACACCGACGGCCACGTGGTTGTCGAACGGCTCACCGGTGCGGCCATCATAGAGCTTGTGCTTGCCGTAGTGCGGGACAGGCTCGCCCGTCTCGAACATAACGCGGTTGGCCAGCTCGAACAGCTCGGCCGTGGTCGCGCCAGCGGGCACTTGCTGCTCGGGCATGGTCGCTTCGATCCACAGGCGCAGCGACACGTCGATCGCGTTCTGGTCGATCACGGCGCGCTCCGAAAGCAGCACACGGCTGTTGTCGAACAGCAGGATTTGGTCGGGGTCGTAGCCCTTCTCGCGCAGCCACTCACGCAGCACAGCACGCCGGGCGTAGACGTATTGTTCGTTCAGTTGGATCGGGTCGTACTCGCTGTGGTCAGCCAGCCACTCGCTGATGTAGAAGCGGCGGACTTCGTCGTCGTCCTCAAGTTCTTCCTTGTCATAACGGCCTTCGATCCACTCCCACGCGCGCTTGGTGATCTCATCCCATGCGTGGTCGATCATCCACGCGCGCCCCAGCTCCGCTTGGATCTCGTGCTCATCTGCCCCGTCAAACACAGGGGTGATGGCACGGAAGCCGAGGCGATCGGCTGCCCAGCCGAGGTGCAGCTCCAGCACTTGGCCGATGTTCATACGGCCCGGCACGCCTGTTGGGTTGAGGATGATCTCCACAGGGCGGCCATCCTTCATGTAGGGCATGTCCTCGATGGCGACGATGCGGCTGATGATGCCCTTGTTGCCGTGACGGCCGGCCATCTTATCGCCCACGGTGAGCTTGCGGCGCTGCGCAATCGAGACGCGCACCATCTTCTCTACGCCGGCGGGCAGGTCAGGGTGTTCTTCGCGCGTCAGCGTCTTGACGTCGACCACTTTGCCGCGGTCACCATGCGGCAGGCGCAGCGAGCTGTCCTTCACCTCGCGCGCTTGCTCGCCGAAGATGGCGCGCAGCAGTTTCTCCTCCGGCGAGAGTTCTTTCTCACCTTTGGGCGTGATCTTGCCGACGAGGATGTCGTTGGGGCCGACCTCCGCGCCGATGCGGACGATGCCATCCTCGCCGAGGTCTTTGAGCGCGTCCTCGCCGACGTTGGGGATGTCGTAGGTGATCTCCTCTGGCCCCAGCTTGGTGTCGCGCGCCTCGATCTCGTGTTTTTCGATGTGGATGCTGGTGAACTTGTCGTTGCGCAGCATCTCCTCGCTCACGAGCAGCGCGTCCTCGTAGTTGCCACCGTCCCAGCAGATGAAGGCAGCCAGCACATCGTGGCCGAGCGCGAGGTTGCCGCGCTGGGTGCTGCTGCTGTCAGCGAGGACGTCACCACGCTTGACGCGCTGCCCCTTGCGCACAGTCGGGCGCTGGTCGATACACGTCGATTGATTGCTGCGATCGTACTTGCGCAGCTTGTAGGTGCGCTCTTCACCGTTGTCGAGGCGCAGGCGGATCATCTCGCTCTGGACGCTGATCACGTCGCCATCGACATCCGCGACGAGCACCTGACCGCTGTCGAAGGCGGCTTGATCTTCCATGCCTGTGCTGACGACGGGCACATCCGGCTGAAGCAGCGGCACAGCCTGACGCTGCATGTTCGACCCCATGAGGGCGCGGCTGGCGTCGTCATGCTCAAGGAAGGGGATGAGCGCAGCGCTGATGCCCACGATCTGGCGCGGGGCGATGTCGATGTAGTTGACCTTCTGCGGCAGCTCGGTGCGGAAAGCCTGCTTGTGGCGCACCGACACACGCTCCGACACGAACTCATTCAAGTCGTTCAAGCGCGAGTTGGCCTGCGCGATGATGAGCTGATCCTCGGCGTCGGCGCTGAAGTACTCGACCTCATCGCTGACGAAGGGGGCCACCGGCACGTCATCAATGCCTGCTTTTTTCAGGCGGTCGATCACCTCGCGGGTGATGATGGTGCCCTCTTCGACGATCACCTTGCCCTTGGCATCCTCGATGTCCTCGCGGATGCGGCGACCGAGCAGGTTCTCGCTGTTGATGGGCAGGCTGTGCAGCACCTTGCGGTAGGGCGTCTCGATGAAGCCATACTCGTTGACGCGGGCATAGCTGGCGAGGCGGCCAATCAAGCCGATGTTGGGGCCTTCGGGGGTTTCAATCGGGCAGATGCGGCCATAGTGGCTGTGGTGCACGTCGCGCACATCGAAACCAGCGCGCTCACGACGCAGACCGCCCGGCCCCAGCGCTGAGAGCGTGCGCTTGTGCGTCAGCTCGGCGAGGGGGTTGGTTTGCTCCATGAACTGCGAGAGCTGCGACGAGCCGAAGAACTCGCGGACGGCGGCCACCATCGGGCGGATGTTAATCAGCATGATGGGGGTCGGCTGGTCGCCCGTTTCGCGCGTGGACATGCGCTCTTTGACGACGCGCTCCATGCGGCGCAGGCCGATGCGCAGCTTGTTCATGATCAGCTCGCCAACCGTCTTCACGCGGCGGTTGCCGAGGTGGTCGATGTCGTCCTTCGGGATGCGCCCGTTGTTGATCTCGATCATGCGGCGCACGACTTCGACGATGTCGGCTTTGGTGATGGTGCGCATGCTGCGCGGAATGCGGCGATCCAACCCGAGGCGCTGGTTGAGCTTGTAGCGCCCGACGCGCTCAAGGTCGTAGCGGCGCTGGTCGAATAACTGGCTTTGGAGGTACTCCTTGGCGTTTTCGAGGGTGGCGGGGTCGCCCGGGCGCATGCGCTTGTAAAACTCGATCAGCGCGGCCTCGGCGGGGCTTTGGTTGCGCTTAGGTTCGATGCCCTGCTCGTTCTTGATCGCGTTGGCGATATACTGGTGGGCGGGGTCGTTGTCGTTCTCGGCGAACAGGGCGAGGATCTCCTCGTTCGTCCCCATGCGCGGTGCGACGCCCTCCGGTGTGCCGTCGTCCACAGCGTCTAGCGCGCGCAGGAACACCGTGATCGGCAGGGTGCGCTTGCGGTTGAACTTCAGCGTGATGTAGTCGTTCTTGCGGGTTTCGAACTCCATCCACGCGCCGCGATCAGGGATCAGCTTGGCGTTGGACATCATGCGGCCGGTGGCGCGGTCTTCTTCCGCGTCGAAGTAGACACCCGGGGAGCGGATCAACTGGCTGACGACGACGCGCTCCGTCCCGTTGATGATGAACGTGCCTTTGTCGGTCATGAGCGGGAAGTCACCGAGGAAAATATCGTTGACGATGACCGCGCCGGTCTGCAAGTTGTGGAGCGCCACCTGCACGTAGAGCGACGCGGCGAAGTTCATGTCGCGTTCGATGCAGACTTCCGTGCTGTGCTTCGGCTCCTCAAACCAGTAGCGCAGGCCGTTGTCGGCTTCGCGCTCGTAGAGGATGGCGGACTTGTGCTTGCGCTCATAGCGGCTGGGGTCGATATGGTCTTTGAGCGCCAGCGCGCTGCGGCTGTTGCCGGGGAGGTACAGCTTCAAATCACCACCGTTGAAGCTCTCAATCGGGTTCACTTCGTCGAACAGCTCGAGCAGCCCTTCCTTCATGAACCAGTCGAACGAGCTGGACTGAATTTCAATTAGCGAGGGAAGCTCAGCGACGTCGGGCACACGAGCATAATTCTTGACGTTGTAGTATTCTTTCAACGGTGCGCTCCTTCAAACTGGGTGGGTAAACACAACACGGCCAGCCGATGCAATAAGCACCAGTCAGCCAGCGGTTAAACAACGGGTGATGGCGGAATACGTCATGCGTTCTGTGATCGTGTGTGACAACACAACACAAGCGAACCTGTAGTATACAGGATCACTCAGCGGACTGTCAAGTTGAGCGCAGCCTCTGAGGATACAACTTGGGGGCCTGTATCGCTGCACTCGTGGCCATATCTACTATTATAACAACACGGTGACGAATGTCTAGTCTATCACGAGGGCGAACGCGAGGCCGTCGTGCCCCTTGCTGCCGACGGTTTGCAGCGCGAGGGCCGTCACGCGCGGCTCGGCAGCCATGGCGGCGATCAAGCGGCGGATGCCCTGCACGTTCGGGTCGGGGCTGTGGGCGTCCAGCACGGCCCCTTCACGCACGACGTTATCGGTGATGATGAGCGTGCCGACGCGGCTGAGGGCGAGCGAACGCCGGAAGTACTCGGGTGCGGTGGGTTTATCGGCGTCGATGAAGATGAGGTCGAAGGGGGGTGTGCCCTCGGCGATCATCGCGTCGAGGGTGGTAAGGGCTGGCCCGCGGCGAATGCTGATCCGGTCGGCGAGGCCTGCCCGTTCGAAGTGTTTCTGAGCGAGGTCGGCGTGATGATCGTTGAGTTCTAGCGTGACGATCTGGCCATCAGCAGGCAGCCTCTGCGCCATCCAGATCGTGCTGTAGCCGCCCAACGTGCCGATCTCCAGCACGCGGCGCGCGCGCATCATGCCGACAAAGGTTGCCAGCAGCTTGCCTTGATTGGGGGCAACGCTAATGGGGGGCAGGCCAGCGGCAGCAGAGCTGGCCTGCACCTCCGCCAGCACAGGCGGCGCTTGCAGCAGCGCTTGATCGAAGTAGTCGTCCAGCGCGTTCCAGAGAGGTTGGCTCATGGCTTAGACCGTGGCGCTCTCGACTTTGGCGGCCTCGGCGCGGCGGCGGGTGAACAGCATCGCAAAGCCGCCGATCATCACCAGCAGGGCGGCAAGCTGAACGCGCGCAGGCAAGCGCCGAATGCGCTGCACGAGGCCATCCTCATACACAGCGAGCAGGTCACGGCGCAGCTCACGCACGAAGCGCGGCGAGGGCTGCACCCCCAGCAGCGTTGTATGCAGGCGCAGAATCAACCCGACCATGCGGTCAACCTCACGGTCATGAGGGACTTGATGCGCTTCGATCAGCGCGTTGATTTCTTCATCACTGGCTTCGTTGGCGATGGCATCGGTAAGGGCGGCATAGAGTTGTTCCATCCGAGTATCGGGCATCATGGTACAGTTAACCTTTGCGCTGCTTGGTGGGTGGGTTGGCGTCGTGGCGCTGCGGATAGTCCTGCCTTTGCATCTCATCGCGCAGCGCCAACAACGTGCGATGATAGAGCGATTTGATAGCTCCCTCAGTGCGGTTCATGATCTCACCAATCTCGGCGTTGGATTTGTCATGGACGAACTTCAGGATGAGAAGCTGCTGACGCTCCGCTGGCAGGCGGCGGATCGCGCTTAGCAGGGCAGCTTGTTCCTCGTTGTGCTCAGCGATGCGGTCGGGCGCATCCGTCTTGAGCGACTGCGCGAGGTAGTCATCCAATGGGATGATCTTGCGACGCCCCTCATCACGATGGAAGTTGGCGACGAGGTTGTGCGCGATGCGATAGAGCCACGCTTGAAAGGGCACGCCCTTGTCCTCATAGTTTTGGATGTGCGCCATCGCGCGGAAGAACACCTTTGCGGTGATGTCCTCCGCGTCTTGAGCGTTGCCTGTGCGATAGTAGATATAGTTGTAAATCTTGGTCACGTAACGCTCATAGATCTCGCCGAAGGCATCTTGGTCATGCCCCGCGAGGACGACCAGCTCATTGTCATCCATCTCTTTGAGCGATTTGCGCTTATTGCGCCTAAACAGGCCCATGGGTATAGCCTCTGATGTTGTGCTATGATGCTCTCGTAACTAAAACCCTTTGATGCTCACCAAGATACGTAAAAGTTTGCAGGCCAAATGCAACGGGGGAGTAGGTGGTTGCATCTCAACAAGATGGTTACTTTAAGATGTTGAAGCCTTTGGCTAGGACGTGGGCTGATGCGCCCTTTCAAGGCGTGTCATAGTCCTGATCTGCCCCACAGCAGATAATCTTTAAGTACAACTAGGCGATCGTTAACATTCGGAAAGGTTCGATTTGATCAGAAAATTGCTCAACGGGCGCGTCCCCTCTGCAGACGCGATCATGTTCCCGGGACAGTGGCGAAACCTAGGACGCTGGTACCTTTCCCGACAAAAAGATTATCTACTGAAGCACAGAATTCCTTGGCTTACCTTCGATGCAGTACCCGTGATTGAAGGATTTGTAAGGCCGGGGATGACTGTTTTCGAATATGGTAGTGGCTCCAGCACCCTGTGGTGGTCTAAATTAGGAGCGAATGTGATTTCAATTGAGCACGATGAATATTGGTTCAATGTGCTGACCTCTTACATTACGCCTACCGATAATATCAAGCTGCAGCTCATCCAAGCAGATGCAGTGCCTTGGAATACGAGCGCAGCACCGGACGACCCTTATGGCTATCGCACACGACATCATGGGTTTGCGAATGCGACATTTAAGGCCTATGTCAGCTCGATCGATAGCTATCCTGATTCCTACTTCAACGTCATTCTTATAGATGGTCAGGCACGCCCTTCTTGTGTTCGTCACGCATTGCCTAAGCTAAGATCAGATGGATTGTTGATTATTGATAACGCCAATGTCGATACCTATCTAGCTAAGACGATGCCTCTGTTGCAAGCTCTGAGGCGGGTATCGTTTAAAGGGTTAGCACCGATTGATGGGGCTTTGTCGCAAACTGATCTGTATTTTGCATGACTGGCACGAAGGGAGTGTCTAAGGTCGCGGTGATGCGTCATCTCGTCTTGTTCGGTTGGCATTACAAGGCCTCATCCCCCAACCCCCTTCTCCCACTGGAGAAGGGGGCAAAAGTCCCCTCTCTGCGGGAGAGGGGATTTAGGGGTGAGGCCTCATCACCATCTGTTTAGGTTTAGACACTCCCGGCACAAATAGCTAGTGGCAAAGATTCAAATTGTCTGATAAGATAATGGGCACGAGAGTAATCTCGTGGCTACAACGTTACACAAGTAAGCTTCTGAAACACGAAAGCTGATGGGTGTAAGTGTGTGGCGCATCAGTCCTTTTATGTTTCAGGAGTTTCAAAACACATGGCAGCAGCACGGAAACGCGGCACAGTGAAGTGGTTCAATGCAGAGAAGGGGTATGGCTTCATCACCCCGGAAAGCGGCGAAGACGTCTTCGTTCACTATTCGGAAATTCAGTCCAATGGGTATCGTTCGCTCAACGATGGCGACAAAGTTGAGTTCGACATCACCCAAGGGCAGAAGGGGCTTCAGGCGAGCAAGGTCGTCGTCCTCAAGGACTAAGACCCACAACCGTTGATCACAGCGGCCGTCTCACCTGTTCGAGGTGAGGCGGCTTTTTTGTTCCCTCGCGCAGCGGCGGCCTGCGCCTTATAATGCGCACAGCAGATTCACCCCCAAAGCGGGGCACAGACCGAGGATACAACATGGGGCAGCCGCTGAACTTTCAACAAGTGATTTTGACACTGCATCAGTTCTGGGCCAATCAAGGCTGCGCAATCTGGGAGCCGTATAATGTGCAGGTCGGCGCGGGAACAGGCAACCCGGCCACGCTGCTGCGCGTGCTGGGGCCGGAGCCGTGGCGCGTGGCCTATGTCGAGCCGAGCGTCCGCCCCGACGATGGCCGCTACGGCGACAACCCCAACCGCATGCAGAAGTACTACCAATACCAAGTGATCCTCAAGCCCGACCCGGGCAACCCGCAGGAACTGTACTTGCAGTCACTGCAAGCGCTCGGGATCGACCCGCGCCAGCACGACATCCGCTTTGTGGAGGACAACTGGGAATCCCCTGCGCTGGGGGCGTGGGGGCTGGGCTGGGAGGTCTGGCTCGATGGGCAAGAGATTACACAGTTTACGTACTTCCAGCAGGCCGGCGGCCTTGAGCTGAACCCGGTCTCGGTTGAGATTACCTATGGCATCGAGCGGATTGTGCTGGCGCTGCAAGGCAAAGACAGCGCTTGGGACATTGAGTGGTGGGATAGTCTTACCTACCGCGACATGATGTTCACCGAAGAAGTAGAGCACTGCCGTTACTACTTCGACATCGCCGACGTGGACGCGCTTAGGAAGGTCTACGACACCTACGAGCGCGAGATGGCGCGCGCCCTTGAGGGGGATGCGCTCATCAGCGCTTACGATTACGTGCTGAAGTGCAGCCACCTGTTCAACGTGTTAGACACGCGCGGGGCCATCGGCGTGACGGAACGCGCCAGCTACTTCCGCCGGATGCGCGACATGACGCGCACCGTGGCCAAAGCCTACGCTGCCAACCGCGAAGCGCTCGGCTACCCCCTGCTTAAGATGCAGCCCAAGTGGGGCGTAACGCTGCCTGCCTTTGATCCAACCCCACCCCCTGCGCCCTCTGCGCCGGATGATTTCTTGCTAGAAATCGGTGTTGAGGAGCTGCCCGCCGCCGACGTGGCCGACGTGACACAGCAGCTTCAAAAGGCCGTGCCAGAGCTGCTGAGCGCCCAACGACTCAGCTACCGTGAGGCGCAGGTGTTCGCCACGCCGCGCCGCATTGTGGTGAGCGTGAAGGGGCTGAGCCATCGCCAGCCCGATGAGGAGGTCGAGGTCAAGGGGCCGCCCGCCGAACGCGCCTTCAACCCCGACGGCACGCCCACCAAGGCCGCCGAGGGCTTTGCGAAGGGCAAGGGCCTCAGCGTGGACGATTTGCGCGTGGCCGAGGTGGACGGCGGTCGCTACGTCGTGGCGACGGTCAAGACAGTGGGGCGGCCCGTGACCGAGGTGCTCATGGACGCGCTGCCCGGCTTGATCGCCGGAATTCGCTTTGGGAAGTCAATGCGCTGGAACGAGACCGGCGTAGCCTTCAGCCGTCCGATTCGCTGGATCGTCGCGCTCTACGGTTCGACGGTGATCCCGTTCCAGTACGCGGGCGTGATCAGCGGGAACGTGACGCGAGGCCTGCGCCCCTACGGCTCACCGGAGTGTGCGATCACCAGTCCGGGCGAGTACTTCTCGGTGATGGCTCAGCAGAACATCTACTTGAGCGCCGCTGATCGCCGCGAGATCATCCTTGACCAGCTCAGCTCGCTGGCGCAGGAGTTGGGTGCAAGCTACGTGCCGGATGAGGGGCTGCTGGAGGAGGTGGTCAACCTTGTAGAAGCCCCCTACGCGCTCGTAGGCAAGTTTGAACCGCGTTTCTTGGAGCTGCCGCGCGACGTGCTGACAACTGTCATGCGCAAGAAGCAGTTCTACTTCGCAGTGCAGGACGACGCCGGCGCGCTGCTGCCGTACTTCATCACGGTGCGCAACGGCGACGATCAACACCTTGACATGGTGGCCCACGGCAACGAGCACGTGCTGCGGGCGCGCTTCACCGATGCCGCGTTCTTTTACGAGCAAGACCGCAAGAAGCCGCTCAAAGAGCACCTCCAGCGCCTCGCCACGCTCACGTTCCACGAGAAGCTGGGCAGCATGAAAGACAAGAACGAGCGCATCCAGCGCCTTGTGCAGCCCGTGGGTGATCTGCTCAAGGTCTCGGCGGAGGATCAAGCCGTCGCGGCGGAGGCAGCGACGATCCTAAAGGCCGACCTCGGCACGCAGATGGTGGTGGAGATGACCAGCCTGCAAGGGGCCATGGGGCGCGAGTATGCGCGCCTCGAAGGATACTCTGAGGCGGTGGCCAACGCCATCTACGAGCATTGGATGCCGCGCGGCGCAGGGGACGGCCTGCCGCCGAGCGCAGCAGGCGCGCTGCTGGCGCTCATTGACAAGCTTGATAGTTTGGTGGGGCTGTTTGCGGCGGGGTTAGCGCCCCGCTCCACGGCGGATCCGTTCGGGCTGCGGCGGGCGGCGCTGGGCGTGGTGCAGATCCTCATCGGGCGGCGTTTGGACGTGCGCTTGACCCAACTGGTCGATCTGGTGGCCGCCGTTCAACCGGTGGCGTTAGATGCGCCCACCCATGCCGCGCTGCTGGAGTTCATGCGTGGTCGGTTGGAGTCATGGCTGCTGGACGAGCAGGGGGTGGATCGCTTCTGCATGAACGCGGTGCTGGCACAGCAAGCCGACAACCCCTACCGCGCCAGCGTCGGCATCCAAGAGCTGGAGGGTTGGGTGCAGCGCCCTGATTGGGAGGTCATCCTCGACAACTTCGCCCGCTGTGTGCGCATCACCCGCTCAGAGCCTGCGCGCTACCCTGTCCATGAAAGCCTGCTGCAAACGCCAGAGGAAAAAGCGCTGTGGGAGGCTTACACCGCGCGTGCCAGCCTTGACGGCGGCAACGTCGGCTACTTCTTGACGCAATTTGAGCCAATTGTGCCCGCCATTCAGGCCTTCTTCGACAACGTGCTGGTCAACGTGGACGATCCGCAGGTGCGGCAGAACCGCATCGGCCTCTTGCAGGCCATTGCCGCCATGCAGGAGGGGCACGCTGACCTAAGCCAGTTGAGCGGGTTCTAGCAGGTGAACGTGCTGTGCCGTCCAGCTGTGCTGGAGGATGTGCAGGCCATTCGTGAAGTGGGGATTGCTACATGGTGGGCGACCTACACCGGCTTACTGGAGCCACAGGCCATCGCCGCAGTGCTGCGGCGTGGATGGCGCGAGGAGGTCATCCGCGGCCAGATCAACCATGACGCTTACCGCGTGTTGGTGGCAGTGCTGGAAGGGGATGTTGTCGGTGTGTTATTTGCACGGGTATCACAGGCGGAGATGCCTACCATCATTGAGCGGCTTTACGTGCGGCCTGACGCTCAGCGGCGCAGGGTGGGGTATGGTTTGTGGCGAGCGCTGGTGGATCAACTGCCAGCGTCCGTTCAAACGATTGAGCTTGATGTGTTGGCGGAGAACGTGCAGGCGATTAGCTTTTATCAGCGCATCGGCTTTGAGGAAATATCGCGTCTTGTGGAGACCATCGCAGGCGTTCCTATGCATTTAGTGTATATGCGTGCGAGTAGGCCGTTTGCATGAGCCATTCTATTGTTGATGACATCAAAGACCGCATCGACATTGTGGACTATGTGGGGCGCTTTGTCTCGGACTTGAAGAAGCAGGGCAGCCTCTACAAGGCGTGCTGCCCCTTCCACAACGAAAAAACGCCCTCGTTTGTCGTCAACCCCACGAATCAAACGTGGCGCTGCTTCGGCCAATGCGCGGAGGGGGGCGACTTATTCAGCTTTGCGATGAAGCGGCACGGTTGGTCGTTTAAAGAGGCGCTGCAAGAGCTGGGCAAGCTGGCGGGCGTGGAGACACAGCGCGAACGCACGCCGCAGCAGCGCGCGCAAGATGCCAAACGCGAGCGGCTGCGCGGGCTGCTGCAAACCGCCGCCGACTACTATCACCAACACCTGCTGAGCGATGACCCTGCCGCTGAAGCCGTGCGCGAGTATGTCATGCTCAAACGCGGCCTCACGATGGAGACGATCCGTCGCTTTCAAATCGGCTTTGCGCCGGACGGCTGGACGCACATGCTGGACGCGCTCACGGCGCTGGGCTACACCGTCGATGAAGTCAAAGAGGCGGGGGTGGCCAGCGCCAACGACAAAGGCCGCGTTTATGACCGCTTCCGCAATCGGCTGATGATCCCGATCCGTGATGAACGAGGCCGCGTGACTGGCTTTGGGGCGCGCGCGCTCAACCCTGACGACAACCCCAAGTACCTCAACTCGCCGCAGTCGGCGCTGTTCGACAAGAGCCGCACGCTGTTCGCGCTTGATGTGGCCAAAGGGGCGATCCGTCAGATGGAGTATGCGGTCATCGTCGAGGGTTACATGGACGCGATTCAGGCGCATCAAGCGGGCTACACCAACGTGATCGCCCAGATGGGCACTGCCCTCACCGATGCGCAGCTTAAGCTGCTCGTGCCACGCTACACGACGCGCTTGGTGCTGGCGCTGGACGCTGACGCAGCCGGCCAGAACGCCATGCGCCGCAGCCTTGAGGTTGCCCGAGAGACGCTGGCGACGCCAACCGGCAAGCTGGCCGCCGACATCCGCATCATGCAGATCACGAATGGCAAAGATCCCGACGACGTGCTGCGCGAGACGCCGGAGCTGTGGCAGCAGTATGTGGACGACGCGCTGCCCATTGCCGACTTTGTGATCCAGTTGGAGGCGGCAGCGCTCTCGCCCACAGCCAGCGTCATCGAACGGCAGAAGCTCGCGCAGTCCCTCATCCCGATTTTGACGGCCTCCGAGAACAACAGCTACAACCGCGAGAACCTGCAAAAGCTGGCGCTGGCGCTCCGGCTGGATGAACGCGACCTGTTCGACTGGGCAGATGCGCTGCGCCGCACTGCTAAAGCCAAGCCCTCCCAACCACGCGCCAACACTGTGTCTACCTCCGCCGAGCCACCGCCGCCGCTGCCGCCGCTAAGCGCACCCAGCAGCAGCGAGGAGCCGCCCCCCTTCTTTAACGACGACGGGCTAACGTATGCCCCCGCTGAGCCGAGCTTGGCGCTGCCTGCGCTGCCTGTGTCGCCCGTGCTGCGAAGCCGTCACGCCAGCCGCGCCGCCGAGCTGGAGTGCCTGCGTCTGCTCGTCCACAGCTTTGACTTTTATTACCAAGTCAACCGCACGTTTCGTCAGTTATGCAGCGCTGAGCTGCCCGCCGCTGCCGACGAATGGGGCGAGCTGACCAGCGCGGACTTTGTCGAAACGGATCTGCGCTTGATCCTTGGGCTGCTGGTGGAGGCCCATCATCAAGAGGATCACCCGCCCCTCACCTATGTTGAGCAGGCGTTAGACGAAACCCTGCTCACAACATGGGAGCGTTTGTTGTTGGATGATCTGGCGCAGATCGAACACACCGTAGGAGGCCGGCTGCTCCCTGAGTTAGACGACATCTACCGCCAGCAGCAGCGCATCCCGCTGACGGAGGGTGAAGTGGAACGGCTGCGGCTGCGCCGTGTGCTCGAGGTGCGCGATAAACGGCTGCGGCGCGAACTGACCGAGCTGCGCTTCCTGCTGCAAGAGGCCTCTGGCGAGGCGCTCCACGATCTGCTCAACCAAGTGCAGCAGGTGATGCGTGTGCAGGCTGTGTTCCAACGTGGGTTGGCCGCGCTAATGTAGTAGTGGTCTGACTAAGATTTCACATAGCAGCATCGTCAGATAATTGGTATCCTAGATGCCTTAAATGCGCTGCCGCTACGCCACGGAACGACTTCATGAGTGATGACCTGCGTGATGACCTGCAAGATTTCGATGACGCCGACGATGAGCTGAACGGCTTCGACACCAACCCATCGAGCCTTGTCATCGACGATCTCGATGAGTTCGACGATGAACTCATCGATGATATTGAGGACGAAGACGACCTCTCGACGATGGCTCCTTCGGATGATCCCGTCCGCATGTACCTCAAAGAGATCGGGCAAGTGCCGCTGTTGGATAGCAACCGCGAAATGTGGCTCTCGGCGTTGATCGCGGCGGAACGCCTGCTGCAAAAGCTGACGGATGATCTGGCGCGGCCTGAGGAAGTCGCGGCGGGCAAGCCAGAAGTTCCGAGCAGCGTGGACGTGACGCGGCGCAGCTACCAGTTCTTGCTCGATGAGTGGCAGCGCGCCGCAGAAAAGGCCGAGCGGCTCAAGGTTGACCTGCCGGATTTGCGCACGCTGATTGCTGAGGTACAGGCCTTTATACAGGATTGGGATGTCGACCGCCCGTCGGCGCTGCGCGATTACCTCAAACAGCGCGATTGGGGGATGAGCGACAAGAAAGTCGAAGACTGGACAGAGTACGGCGCGGTGCTGTTCGAGGTGCTGCACACGCTGGCGCTGCTGCCACCAGAGCTGCAAGTCCGCCTCAGCGATTACTTCCGCGATCATGGGACGCTGCCCTCACTGGTGGAGTTCAGCGCGTGGCTTGAGGAACTCGATGACCCGCTGGCGGTGACACAAAAAACCCGCGAGGACATCGAACGGTTGGCAGAGCAAGCCGTGGAAGCGCTCACCCGCGCCAACCTGCGCCTCGTCGTGAGCGTGGCCAAACGCTACATGGGGCGCGGCATCGGCTTCTTGGATTTGATCCAAGAGGGCAACATCGGCTTGCTGCGGGCGGTGCAGAAGTTCGACCATACCAAAGGCTTCAAGTTCAGCACCTACGCCACATGGTGGATCCGCCAAGCGATCAGCCGCGCGTTGGCTGATCAAGCCCGCACGATCCGCATTCCCGTCCACATGGTGGAGACGATCAACCGCCTGATGCGCATCCAGCGCGAACTCATCCAGCAGCTCGGCGCGGAGCCAACCGCTGAACAGATCGCCCTTGAGATCGACTTCCTCACCAAAGAGGAGCGGGACGCTATCAAGTTTCTCAAAAAGGAAGGTCTGCCGATTGAGATCGGCCTCCAGCGCAAGCTGCGCCGCGCCGCCCAAAAGGTGCGCAAGATCATGCGCATCAGCCAAGAGCCGATGAGCCTCGACATGCCCATCGGCCAAGAGGACAGCAGCCAACTGGGCGATTTTATCCCCGACGACAACCTGCCCGGCCCCGTTGACGCGGCCAGCCGTCAACTGCTTAAGGAGCAGATCAGCCAAGCGCTGGGTGTGCTGAGCGACCGCGAGCGCGAAGTGCTGCAAATGCGCTTCGGCCTGCTGGACGGCCAAGACCACACGCTGGAGGAGGTGGGGCGTTTCTTTGGCGTCACGCGGGAACGCATCCGCCAGATTGAGGCCAAAGCGCTGCGCAAGCTGCGCCATCCGACCCGCAGCCGCCAACTGCGCGACTATCTCGAAATGTGAGCATCCGCTGAGGAGTGTCAAGCGGCGCCCGTGGCTTAAAACTCCTCGTCGAACGTCTAAAGCGCCGCATCGGGCGCGCTGGCAGGGTGGGGGCAATCCCTGCTGTGGGCTGTGATTGAACACAGCCGTTCACCGTTGACTCACCAAGTTTCATACAATGCCCTATAGGTCTACACAGGAGGAGAAGCCATGACTGAGCAAGCGCCGTATCGTGTGATGCTGGTCATTCATGATGAGCAGCACGCCGCGGACTGGATCGAGAGTGTGCAGCGCATTCCCGTTCGGCCTATCGAGTACTACATACGGTCAGTGATCGAAGTGCCCATCGACCGTTCGATCAGTGAAGCTACGCGCGCCGCCCAAACCCGCCGCGATCTGCTCGCCAAGATCGCCAAGGCCTCCAGCGTCATTCACGACGATGTGCGTGTTTTGGTGGATCATGACGCCACGCTGCGCCTGCTGGAGGACGCGGCGGAACTACGCCCTGATTTGATGATCGTCCAGTGGAACTTTGCAACCCGCCCAACGGCTGCGACGGAGCGTCTGCTCCAGCATGTCGAGTGTGACTTGGTGCTGCTAGACGGTGTCGTCACCGACGAGCCGAAGCCAGTGCTGCTCTCGCTGCGCGGCGCGCCCAACATGAACCTCGGCTTGTTCACAGCCAAGATGTTGGCGGGTGAGGGCAGCGTCACACTGTATCACAGCGCTCAGCGCAACCGCTACGTGCCCTCGATGGTGCTGTTGTTAGAAAACGACCCGCAGGTGGCGCGCATCGTGACCGCCGGGGAAAATGTGCGCGAGGGCCTGCTGCATGAGCTGCAAACCCACAAGGCGCTGGTCATGGGGGCGTCGTTCGCGCGCGCCAACATCGCCAGCAGCCACCTCAGCCCGTTGATAGGCGAGCTGCGCGCGAGCATGAATGTGCCGATTGCGCTGGTGCGCACGTTTGAGCCGCAGGAGATCACTGAGCCGCTGGTCGCTAGCACCGCAGACCTGCCGCGGCGGGTGGATCGCTGGTTTGCCGAGAACACCTTCGACAGCAGCGAATTTGCCGACCTGCGCCACCTTGTGGAGTTGAAAGAAAAACAAGGCCTGACGATCAGCATTGGTTTGCCTGCGCTCAACGAAGAAAAGACCGTTGGGAACGTCATTCTGACGCTCAAGAAAACACTCATGGATGAGTTCCCGCTGGTGGATGAAATTGTCCTCATCGACAGTATGTCGACCGACCGCACGGTGGAGATTGCGCAAGAGATCGGCATACCGGTCTACAAGCACCCCGAAATTCTGCCAGAGGTAGGAAGCGTGCGCGGCAAGGGGGAGGCGCTCTGGAAAAGCCTTGCCGTCCTTAAGGGTGACTTGATTACATGGGTGGACACGGACATCACGAACATTCATCCGCGCTTCGTCTATGGGCTGCTCGGCCCGCTGCTGAAGTACCCGCGCTTGCAATATGTGAAGGGCTTCTATCAGCGCCCGATCAAGGTCGGGAACAAGATGCAAGATTCGGGCGGGGGGCGCGTGACCGAGCTGATGGCGCGCCCGCTGCTCAACATGTTTTATCCGGAGCTGTCGGGGCTGCTTCAGCCGCTTTCAGGCGAATATGCCGGACGGCGCGAGGCCTTGATGAACGTGCCCTTCTTCAGCGGCTACGGCGTGGAGACTGGGCTGCTGCTCGACCTGCTGGCACAGCACGGGCTGGATGCCATCGCGCAGTGCAACCTTGAGGTGCGCGTGCATCACAACCAGACGCTGGTCGGCCTCAGCAAGATGGCTTTCGCCATTTTGCAGGTGTTCATGGCGCGGTTAGATCAGCGCTACAACCTTGAACTGCTGAACAAAGTCAACCGGACGATGAACCTCGTGCGGCAGGACGAAGAGCACTTGGCGCTGGAGGGGCAAGAAATCGGCGATGTGGAGCGCCCGCCGATGGCAACCGTGCTGGCGGCGCAGGCCTCCCAGACGGCATGAGCGCATCCAAAGGTGTGAACGATGCCACCGCGTAACCCGATCTTCTGCCCGATCTGCGGCACACGGTTGGTTCAGCGGGTAGAGGGGGGGCGCATGCGCCCTGCCTGCGACACGTGCGGCTATGTGCACTTTGTGAACCCCGTGCCCGGCGTGGGCATCCTGATCGAAATGGACGGTGGCATCGTGTTGGTGCAGCGCGGCCATGACCCACACAAGGGGGCGTGGGCGCTGCCCAGCGGCTTTGTGGAGGCGGATGAGAGCGCAGAGGAAGCCGCCATCCGTGAAGCCGCCGAGGAGACCGGCCTCAAAGTGGACATCGTGGAGCTGGCAGCGATCAACTCGTTCCCTGAAGGCCCACCCGTCAGCGGGATCATGATCTTCTATCGAGCGCGCCCTGTGGGGGGCATGCTGAAGGCAGGCGACGACGCCAGCGACGTGCGCGTGTTCCAACCGTCGGAGCTGCCTGCGCTGCCCTTTCGCACGCACCGTGAGATGGTTGCTCAATGGTTGGAGCAGCGCGGCCTGCCGCGCGCAGCGCACACGCCCCCACGTGGGGAGGTGCAGCTCCGCTTGGCCACCGAGCCGGATTTAGACGAGGTGCAGGCGCTGCTCGAGCTGATCCCCTCCAACCGTCAGCTCACCGCTGAGGATTGGCAGCGAGTGCGCTGGCGCATCTTGGAGGGGAACAACGTGGAGGTGTACGTGGCGATCATGCCGGAGGTCTCCCCGCTGATCGTAGGCTGCGTGAGCTTGTCGATTGTGCGCGGACTCGTGGAGAGCGCCGGGTTGATCAACGGGATGGCGGTGCTGCCGACGTTCCAGCGGCGCGGGGTGGGGGCGGCCATGCTCAAGGGCATTATGAAACGGGCGGATGAGCTGCGGCTCGACACGCTGTGGGTGAACAAAGCGCGCGCCAACGACCAAGCGCGGGCGTTTTATGCGGCGCTGGGCTTCCAAGACTTGGAGCTAATGCGCCTGCGGATTCGCTAACCTCTCGATTACAAGACAATTAAAGTCTGCTGCTCGTAGTTTAACCTCTTGTAGAATTAAGTTGAACTAGATGAGAAATTTGTTTTTTGTCGTGGTCAGGCATTGCTTGACGCGCTACAATCAATATGCTAATCTGTGAACAACCCATTTGCTCCAAATGTCACAAACGGAGTTTGCTATGCCATCAACCTTGTCGGAGTTTGGCCCAGTTGCAGTGATGATTGTGATTGCGATTCTGCTGTCACTCATCATCCTGTTCCTCAGCCGCATCTTCGGGCCGCACCGTCCGAGCTTCCGCAAGAATGCGCCCTATGAAAGCGGCATGAAGCCCATCGGCCCGGGGGCGCGGCGTGTGCCGGTCAAGTTTTACTTGGTGGCGGTGCTGTTCATCATTTTCGATATTGAGGTGATCTATTTCCTGCCGTGGGCGGTGGTGATGCGCCAGTTGGGCGTGTACGGCCTGCTCGTCATGGGCGTGTTCACGTTGATTTTAGTGGTAGGGTTCATTTATGAGTGGAAGAAAGGGGCGTTGGAATGGGATTAAGTTCCAAACTGGGTAATCTCGGCGTCGTCACCACCACGGTGGAAACGGCGGTGAACTGGGGCCGTACTGGCGCGATGTGGCCGCTGCTGTTCGGCTTGGCGTGCTGCGCGATTGAGATGATGGCGACGCAGGCCTCCGATTATGACCTCTCGCGCTTTGGCATGGAACTCAACCGCGCCAGCCCGCGCCAGTCTGACCTGATGATCGTGGCGGGCCGCTTGACGCGCAAGATGGCGCCGGTAGTGCGCCAGCTGTACGATCAAATGGCTGACCCGAAGTGGGTGATCTCGATGGGTGACTGTGCCTCGTGCGGCGGGGTCTATAACAACTACGCCATCGTGCAGGGTGTCGATGAGATCATTCCAGTGGATGTCTATGTGGCCGGATGCCCACCACGCCCTGAGCAGCTCATCCACGGCATTTTGACGCTGCACGAGAAGATCAAGGGCGAACGCATCAGCCAGTGGGCCAGCTAGATTAACCGCGCGTAGGGGGCAGCTGCACCCCTACGCTGCTTACGTTGGGAAGATGCCTTATGTACATTCCACCCGCAATTGACCCTGTTGAGAGCTTGAAGGCCGCGCTGGGGGATGCCGTCCTCGATGTGAAGGTGTTCCGCAATGAGACGACGGTCGTCGTCGAGCCGAGCCGCATCGTGGACGTGATGCTGCACTTGCGCAACACCACTGGCCTTGTCTACAACTTCCTATCAGATATCAGCGCTGTCGATTATTACCCTGACACCAACCGTCCCGAGCGCTTCGGCGTGGCCTACCACATCTATTCGATGCTGTACAATCGCCGCCTGCGGGTGAAGGTGTACCTGCCCGAGGAAGATCCAGTCGTGCCGAGCATCACCAGCGTGTGGCCGGCCGCCAACTGGTTGGAGCGTGAGATCATCGACATGATGGGCATCACGTTTGAAGGTCATCCTGACCCGCGCCGCCTGCTCATGCCAGACGATTGGAATGGCCACCCGCACCGCCGCGACTACCCGCTGGGCAAGGAAGTTGTCCAGTTCTCGTTCAACGCGGAAGAGATCATGAAGTACAAACCGTTCGCCCGAGATTAAGCGGAGTAATGGATTTATGGCAGCGAACCCGAATGAACTGGCAACCAAGGTAACGTGGGAAGGCAGCGTCGAACAGCTGCGCGGCCTTGTGAGCGATCGCGCCCTCAGCGGCGAGACCATGCTGCTGAACATGGGGCCGCATCACCCCAGCACGCACGGCGTGCTGCGCCTGCTGTTGGAACTGGACGGCGAAGAAATTGTGACTGTGCTGCCCGATGTGGGCTTCCTGCACACGGGCATCGAGAAGAGCATCGAGGATAAGTCCTACGAGAAGGGCGTGCCGCTCACGGATCGCATGGATTACCTCTCGCCCATGAGCAACAACATGGCCTTTTGCATGGCCATCGAAAAGCTAGTTGGGTTGGATGTGCCAGAGCGCGCTCAGATCATCCGTGTGATTTGTTTGGAGCTGTCGCGCATTGCCAGCCACATGGTGTGGTTGGGGACGCAGGCGCTGGACATGGGCGCGATGAGCGTGTTCCTCTACTGCTTCCGCGAGCGTGAGTATGTGCTGCGCATCTTTGAGATGATCAGCGGTCAGCGCATGATGGGCAGCTACATCCGCCCGGGCGGTGTCTGGCGCGATATCCCAGAGGACTTCATCCCTGAGGTCAAGCGCTTTATTGACTACTTCCCCGCGAAGGTGGACGATTACGAGGCGCTGCTGGTCAACAACCCCATCTGGAAGGATCGCACGCAGGGCGTGGGCGTGCTGGAGCCAGACGTGGCGCTGGCGTTGGGCGTGACGGGCGCTTCGCTGCGTGGCAGCGGCGTCAACTGGGACATCCGCAAGGCCGAGCCTTACAGCGGCTACGAAACTTATGAGTTTGACGTTCCGCTGGGCGAGCACGGCGACGTGTACGACCGCTTCATGTGTCGCTTGGGCGAGCTGCGCGAGAGCGTGAAGATCATTCGACAGGCCCTCAAGCGCTTGACCCCCAAAGGCGAATTCCGCAGCAACAACCGCAAGTATGTATTCCCGCCGCGCAGCGAGTTGGGCCGGAGCATGGAGGCGGTCATCCACCACTTCAAGCTGTGGACGTATGGGTTTGATGCGCCTGACGAGGAAGTGTATGTTTCGATTGAATCCCCGCGCGGCGAGCTGGGCTGCTATCTGCACGGGACGGGCGGCAACAAACCGCGCCGCGTCCACTTCAAGACGCCCTCGTTCATGCACATCGCCGCTATCCCCACGCTGGCCGAAGGGCACATGATCGCTGATTTGATTGCCATCATCGGCAGCGTCGATATTGTGCTGGGCGACTGCGACCGCTAGGACAGGAGATTGTATGGCTATCATTGGCAACCCGAAATACGCTGATCGCATCGCGCTGCACCTCAGCAAATACCCTGACAAGCGCTCGGCGGTCATGCCGCTGCTGTACATCGCCCAAGAGGAATATGGCTGGGTGAACGACGACGCAGTGAACGAAGTCGCGCAGATCATCGAGATCGACCCGACGCAGGTGCGCAGCATCGCCGGTTTCTACACGATGTACAGCGAGAAGCCTAAGGGCAAGTATTGGCTGCAAGTCTGTACAGATTTGGCGTGCGCGCTGCGCGGGGCGGATGAACTGCACCATGAGCTGCTGCACGAGCTGCATATCGAAGAGGGCGGCACGACCGAAGATGGGATGTTCACGGCAGAGCATGTGATGTGCTTGGGCGCGTGCGACCGCGCGCCGATGATGCAGTGTAACTTCCATATGGTCGAGAAGCCGGGCGGCCTGACGATGGACGATATGCGCGTATTCCTGCAAAAAGCCCGCAGCGGCGACGCAGACCTGCAGGCGCTGATGGCTGAATGGCGCGACCTTGTCAACGAACATTTGAAGACGTTTGAGTGAGTAGGGGTGTATTGGTATGGCAGAGACGAAGCGGATTCTTCTACGGTACAAGGACGTAAACGCCGATTTCACTAAGATTGAGGAATACAGCAAGCACGATGGCTGGGAAGGCTTGAAGAAAGCCTTGAGCATGACCCCGGCGCAGGTAATCGACGAGGTGAAGGCCAGCGGCTTGCGCGGGCGCGGCGGCGCGGGCTTCCCGACGGGCGTGAAGTGGAGCTTCATTCCGGTCAACGAGCCGGTGAAGTATCTGGTCTTGAACGCCGATGAATCTGAGACGGGCACGTTCAAAGACCGCCTCATCATGGAGAAGAACCCCTACCAGTTCTTGGAGGGTTGCTTGATCGCGGCGTATGCCATTGGCGCGAAGTCGGCCTACATCTACCTGCGCGGCGAATATCTGGAGGTGGCTAACCTGCTGGATGCTTGCATTGAGGAGATGCGCAAGCGCAACCTTGTGGGCAAGAACATCCTCGGCAGCGGCTACGACGTTGAAATCTACACCCACCTCGGCGCGGGCGCTTACATCTGCGGCGAGGAGACGGCGCTGCTCAACAGCCTCGAGGGCAAACTCGGTCAACCGCGCGTTCGCCCGCCCTTCCCCGCGAACAAGGGCGGCGGCCTCTACAGCGAACCCACCGTGGTGAACAACGTTGAGACGATTGCCAATGTGCCGTGGATCCTCCAGCACGGTGGCGCGGCCTACAAGGCCATCGGCACAGAGCAGAGCGCGGGCACGAAGCTGTACTGCGTCAGCGGGCACGTCAAGCGCCCGGGCGTGTATGAGCTGCCCTTCAGCGCGACCTTTGGTGAGCTGCTGAACGAGATCTGCGGTGGGCCGGTCGATGAGGCGCACCCCTTCAAGGCGCTGCTGCCTTCGGGTGGCTCGGGGCCGATTGTGCGCCTCAATGATGAGGTGATGAACACGCCGATGAGCTATGAGCACACTGCCAAGATCGGCACGATCATCGGCTCGGCCTCGCTCATTGTGATGGACGACCGCACCGACATCACGTGGGTCGCCAGCAAGGTGACGAAGTTCTTCAAGCACGAGAGCTGCG
>JBDNCV010000034.1:0-29191 GCA_046719465.1 Anaerolinea sp. | reverse complement strand
GTGTTCTACAACCTACGCAACCATGAACACATGCAGCCCGGCGGGTTGCAGCAGCTCACCAAGAGGTTAGCCAAACGCGCTGGGATCATCGGGCGTGTCAATCCGCACGCATGGCGCCATACGTTTGCCCGCGAATACCTCGCTAGAGGTGGCAATGCTGCTAGCCTTCAGCAGCTCATGGGGCATGCCGACGTTGAAACTACGCTGGGAATCTACGGCACATACACGCTTAGCGACGCGCTGGAGACGCACAATCGTTTTAGCCCCGCCGACTCAATCCTTGACATCGACGATTGAGGCGCTAAAATCGTGGGCAATTTGCGGGTGTAATTCAGTGGTAGAATGTTTGCTTCCCAAGCAAAACGTCGTGGGTTCGAGTCCCATCGCCCGCTCAGAAGCTCATCATGTGATGAGCTTTTTTGTTCAGGCGCTGCATTGACGAACGCCCCGCGCACCGCTATGATTACGAAGTTTTGTCGAGCGAGAAACCATGCCCGTTTGGGCTTAAGCAGGAGTAGGCAAGGTGTCCGAGTTTGTACTCAACGCGCAGGAACGCGCTATCACTGGGAAGAAGGTGTCGAGCCTTCGCAATCAGGGCCTCGTGCCGGGCACGATCTACGGCCCCAAGGCTCAACCGATGACGGTTCAGTTCGCCTATCGTGAGCTGGAGCTGCTGCTGCGCGCCGCGGGCAGCACCAACATCGTAGATATCAAGCTCAACGGTCAAACGATCCGCGCGCTCGCTCGTGATGTTCAGCGTGACATCCTCAAGAGCACCATCATTCACGTCGACTTCTTCGCGGTGGACGAGAACAGCAAGATCCGCGCGGAAGTGCCGGTCGTGCTGGTGGGTGAAAGCCCCATCATCGCCACGCGCAAGGCCATCTTGATGGCAGGCACAAGCACGATCCGCATTGAGACGCTGCCGCGCGATCTCGTGAACAAGATCGAAGTCAACCTCGCCCCGCTGACGGCTATCGGTTCCACCATCTACATCAAGGACATCACCCCGCCCAGCGGCGTGACCATCCTCAACGAAGGGGATGAGATCGTCGCCAAGGCCATTCAGACCGGCGCTCAGCGCGCTGCGGCGGCCAAAGAGGCTGAGGCCGCTGCTGGCTGAGGGCTAACCAGCCACCTTCTACGCGCAAAAAAACGGGTGACCACTTGGCCACCCGTTTTTCGTCCGCTAGCTCTCACCGTTGAGTTCCGGCTCATCGGCCTCGCCGCTGCCATTGCTCAGCAGCGCAATCCCGACAACCTCATCCCCATCGGACAAATCCATGATCGTCACGCCCATCGTGCTGCGGCCTGTCTCGCGCACTTCGGAGAGGTCAGTGCGCAGCACGATCCCGCTGCGGGTGATCAGCAGGATGCCGTCACGCTCGCTGATGCAGCGCATGGCCACAATCGGCCCGGTCTTGTCGTTGCGCGCCAGCGTGCGAATGCCCATGCCATAGCGCGACTGCACCGTATAGTCCTCAATCGGCGTGCGCTTGCCAAAGCCGTTCTGCGTTACTACGAAGATGTGGGTGTGCTGCTGTGGGTCGATCACGTCCATGCCAGCAATCACATCATCGTTGATCAAGCGCATCGCGTTCACGCCGCCTGCCGAGCGTCCCATCACGCGCACCTCATCCTCATTGAAGACGATGCTCTGGCCGCCCTCCGTCACCATCACGATCCGCTGGCTGCCATTGCTCATGCGCACCCAGCCCAGCTCATCGCCCTCTTGCAGGGTGATCGCAATCAAACCGCTGGGCCGCACCGCCTCAAACTCCTCAAGCGCCACGCGCTTGATGCGCCCCTGCCGCGTCGCCATCACGAACACCGCGTCGCGGTTTTCAAAGCTCCGAACAGGCAAGATGGCGGTGATGCGCTCGTCCATCGTCGTGTTGATGATCGTCTGCGTCAGCACGCCGCGCGTGTGGCGCTGCGCTTCTGGGATGCGGAAAGCGCGCTCGCTGTAAACCTTGCCCTTATCGCTGAAGAACAAGATCGTGTCGAGGTTGTTCACGCCGACGATGTCAAGCAGCGTGTCGTCGTCTTTGGTCTCCATCCCGCGGACGCCCTTCCCGCCCCGCTTTTGCGCGCGGTAGTAGCGCGACGGCACACGCTTGATGTAGCCTTTGCTCGTCAGCGTGATCACCATCTCCTCGCGCTCGTAGAGGTCTTCCTCGTTGAGGTGCGCCGACTCCTCGTCGATGATCGTCTTGCGCTCGTCGCCGTATTTCTCGGCAATCTCATTCACGTCATCGCGCACCACTTGCAGGATTTTGCTGGGGCTGGCCAGCAAGTCCTCTAAGTAATCGATCCGCGCCTGCACCTCGTTGTACTCATCTTGGAGCTTTTGGCGCTCCAACGCTGCCAAACGCCGAAGCTGCATATCGAGGATCGCGTTGGCCTGCGCCTCGCTTAAGTCGAGAAACGCCATCAACTTCTGGCGCGCGTCGTCCACGTCGTCTGCGCTGCGGATGATGCGGATCACGTCGTCAATCGCCGATACAGCCTTCAACAGCCCTATCAGGATGTGGGCGCGCGCCCGCTGCTTCTCCAGCTCGAACTGGCTGCGCCGGACGATCACATCGTAGCGGTGCTCGATGAAGATTTGCAGTGCCCGCTTGAGCGAGAGGTTGCGCGGCTCCCCGCCCACCAGCGCCAGCATCTGGATGCTGTAGAAGGTCTGAAGCTGGGTGTACTTGTAGAGCTGGTTGCGCACTGTGCGGAAGCTGGCGGTCGGCTTGATCTCGATGACAAGGCGCATCCCGCTGCGGTCGCTTTCGTCGCGCAAGTCGCGGATCGTGTCGATCTTGCCGTCCTTCACCAGTTGGACGATGCGCTCAATGATCGACTGTTTGCTAACCTGATACGGGATCGACGTCACCACCAAGCGGTGGCCGTGGCGGTGCTCTTCCTCCTCAATTGTCGCACGGACGATCACACGCCCTTTGCCGGTTGCGTAGGCTTCGCGCAGTTCATCCCCGACCAAGATCTTGGCCCCTGTTGGGAAGTCCGGCCCTTTGACGAACTGCATGAGTTCATCCACGCTGATGTCGTCCACACGATCAATGTTGTCAATGATGTAGTTGATGGCCCCCGCCAGCTCGCGCAAGTTGTGCGGCGGGATATTGGTCGCCATGCCGACTGCAATGCCAGTCGCGCCGTTCAGCAGCAGGTTAGGCATGCGGGCGGGGAGCACGGTCGGCTCTTGCTGGCTGCCGTCGTAGTTCTCGACAAAATCGACCGTGTTCATGTTGATGTCCGCCAGCAGCTCGCCCGCGATCTGTGCGAGCCGCGCCTCAGTGTAGCGCATGGCGGCGGGGCTGTCGCCATCCAGCGAGCCGAAGTTGCCCTGCCCGTCCACCAGCGGGTAGCGCAGGCTGAAGTCTTGCACCATGCGCGCCATCGCATCATAGACCGAGGCGTCGCCGTGCGGGTGATATTTACCCAACACCTCGCCCACAATACGGGCGCTTTTCTTATACGCGGTGTTGGGGCGGATGCCCATATCGTACATAGCATACAGCACGCGCCGATGCACTGGCTTAAGGCCGTCGCGCGCATCTGGCAGCGCGCGCGCCACAATCACGCTCATCGCGTAATCGAGGAAGCTGCCGCGCATCTCCTCGTTGATGTTCACTGGGCGAATGATGCCCAGATTCGACTCTCCCAACTCGTCGTTTTCCATACCCCGGATTGCGCTGCTGCGCGCCTCGCTCCTTCAGTAAATTAGCCTTTATTATACCGGACGGCATGCCGCTTTTCCAGCAGCATGCGCCGTCCCACAGTAGACCGTGCGTTCTAATAGCATTGGCACAACAGCAGCTATGCGTTACAGTAGAGGTAAATACACTTTTGTCGAAAGAGCTTTGCCATGAAAATCCTTCGTTACCTCTTACTGGCTGTGCTGGTGATTGTCATCAGCGCAGGTGTACTGTTGGCAGTCACCGTGAACAATTGGGTCAACGGGCCGCTGCCACAGCACAGCGGTGAGCTGCGCGTGGAGGGCCTGCGCGACCGCGTGGAGATCATCCGCGATGCTTACGGCGTGCCGCACATCTACGCCAGCAATCTGCAAGATCTGCTGTTCGCGCAAGGCTACACCCAAGCCCAAGATCGCTGGTGGCAGATGGAGTTTGCGCGCCACACGGGCCATGGCCGCATCATGGAGCTGACCGGTTACAACAGGTCGCTCATCGGCACAGATGCGTTCATCCGCAAGGTTGGTTGGTCAGCCGCTGCCGAGCGTGACCTCGCCGCCCTGCCAGAAGAATACCAACAATACTTGCAGTGGTTCGCCGATGGCGTGAACGCTTATATCCTGCCGCGCGGGGCGAGCCAGCTTGCCTTTGAGTACAACGTGCTGGGGCTAACGGGCGTCAACATCCCGCTCAAGCCGTGGACGCCGCTCGACACGTTGGTGTGGACAAAGGTCATGGCGTGGAACTTGGGCAGCAACTACGGGTATGAATTGTACCGCTCTGCGCTTTATGAGGCGCTGGGCGAGGAAATGAGCGAGCAGTACGCTGCTGACTTCCTGTTCGAGCGTCACACCACCATCATCCAACCAGAAGACCTGCCGCCGTTTGGCGCGCCTTTTGCTCCGCCGCTCGACACTGCTGGCATCCGTGGCCTGCCGCGCAGCGCCGCCGACCTCACGCTTGACAACGGCATCTTGATGGGGCGCGGCAGCGGCATCGGCAGCAACAACTGGGTCGTAGGCGGCAGCCGCACCGTGACCAACATGCCGCTGCTGGCCAACGACCCCCACCTCAGCATCGGCATGCCGTCGATCTGGTATCAGATTGGCTTGCACTGCCAGCCCGTCAGCGCGGAGTGCCCGTTCAACGTGCGCGGCTTTACCTTCGCACCTAACCCGGGCGTGGTCATCGGCCACAACGGGCAGATCGCATGGGGCGTGACCAACGTCGGCTGGGACACGCAAGACCTCTACCTCATCAAGGTGAACCCCGATAACCCGCTCCAGTACGAGTGGAACGGTGAATGGCGCGACATGACGACGCGGCGCGAGATCATCGAGTTTGGCGACAGCAACGACTCGCTGGAACTCAACGTCCGCATCACCCATCTCGGCCCCATCATCAACGACTTCGCTGTTCAGGACGACGGCACACTCGGCGGTTATGAGCAAGAGCGCCCGATGGCGCTGCGCTGGACGAGCGAACGCGAAATCGGCACCATCTTCCAAGCGCTCATGCTGCTCAACCAAGCCCAAAACTGGGATGAGTTCCGCGTGGCGCTCTCTTATTGGGATGCCCCCTCGCAGAACTTCGTGTTTGCCGACCGTGAAGGCAATATCGGCTACCAGACCCCCGGGCGGATGCCCGTCCGCGCGCCGGGCCATACCGGCCTGCTGCCCGTGGATGGCTCCACCGACGCCTTCGAGTGGCGCGGCTATGTGCCCTACGAATTCCTGCCCAGCGTGTTCAACCCTGAGCGCGGCTACATCGCCACCGCCAACCAAGCGCTCGTCCCGTTCGAGTACTATGCATCGCTGGCGGAGGGGCTGGCCGATCAGTTCGGCGCGGATGCACACTACGTGTTCAGCTACGATTGGGCCAGCGGCTATCGCGGCCAGCGCATCGTCGATTTGATCGAAGCCACGCCGCAGCACTCCGTCCAGACGTTCCGCGCCATCCACGGCGATAACCAATTCGGCATCGCGCGCGACATGGCCCCCTTCTTGCAAGCGCTCGACATGGGCGACGCCGCCACCAACGAGCTGCGCGATTGGATGCTCAACTGGGACTACCAGATGAACGCTGACAGCGGTCAAGCCGCGCTGTTCGCCCTCGTCTGGCGGCAGGTCGTCCAGCGCACCTTCAACGATCAGCTGGCGCTGGCGGAGGGTGAAGCCACCGGCGGCACTCATGAACAAGCCGCGATCTTCAACCTGCTGCAAGCGCCAGAGAATGCGTGGTGGGACGACATCACCACCGACGCCACCGAAACGCGCGACGACATCCTGATCGCAGCCTTCCGCGCTGCTGCGGAGGAAGCCCCACGCTTGCTGGGCAGCAACCGGCAGAATTGGCGCTGGTCAACGCTGCATCGGGCGGTGTTCGTCAGCAACCCGCTCGGCCTTAGCGGCATCGGTCTCATCGAAAACTTCGTCAACAGCGCGCCGATCGGGCTAGCCGGTGGCACTGAAATTGTCAACGCGATTGACTTCCGCTTGGCCGATTTCAGCGTGCGCTCCTCGCCCAGCATGCGCATGATCATCGACATCGGCAGCCCTGACAACAGCCTGTCGATCCAGACCACCGGCCAGAGCGGCCACCCCGCCAGCCCGCACTACACCAGCATGATCGACCGCTGGAGCCGCGTCGAATACAACCCGATGTTGTTCACCCGCGAGGCCGTACAGGCCGCGGCGGCCTCCACGCTCATCTTGCTGCCGCGCTAAATCAAACGAAATAGGGGGCGATCCGATGGGTCGCCCCCTGCAAAGGGTTTTGAATGGTCGAAATTGCCGCTACAACACCACCCGCCCGGTCACGATCAGCACGCCCGCGCCCAAGACCAATGACGTGAGGAAGATCAACACAGCGAGGATAGCGCGCTCGCTGGCTTTCAGCCCGAGGAAGCGGCGCTCTGGCGCAGGCGCATCGTCGATCACGCGCGTCTCAGGCAGGTCGTCATCGAAATCGTCGAATGAACGGCGCAGATCATCCAAGTTGCTCATCGGTTCGGCCTCCGCATGTGTCATGGTCTGCTGCCTATTGTAGCACGGCCCGGTTCAGCCGGCGCGCACCCAGATGCCATCCACCAAGCGGAAAACCACCGCCTGCCCGTCTGACGTCACTGCGAACAACTGCGGCAGCCCCTCCGGCGATGTCTCCCGCGTGACGCTCACGACGAGCGTCGAACCGCCGCTCGCCATGAGCCGATCTGCGGCGCGCTGCTGCCCCTGCGCCGTTGGCTCATAGAGGCGGGATAAAGTCTGCAAGTCACCGCGGCGCGCGGCCTGCTCCTCCACTGCCAAGCGAAACGACAGAAAATCACGCCAGTCCAGCGGGGCAGCGCCGAGGTCAATTTGCAGCGCGCGGCTCACTAAGCTGATGGCGCTGTTGGGGCGCATCTCGGCCAGCAGGCGACTGATGCTTGCTGCGCCGTACTGCTGCACGATGCTGTCGATGAGGTAGGCCCCGTTGTCGATCTGCAGCCAGCGGCCCACCAGCCAGCGCTCCACGCTGTCTTTGACGAACTGCGCGTCCAGCTCACGATCCGGCGTCAGGCTCACCGCGCTGACGGCACGCTGCGCCAGCAGACCCGCGACATCCCGCGCGAGCGCCCCGTGGAAGGGTTGATCGTAGCGCGCGCGCGTGACATAAGGCGAGGGCACGACAAGCTGCCAGCTTGCATCCGAATGCCACGCAACGCGCCCGCCCGGGTTGGGCACGATGTCCACCGTCAAGTAACCAAGACGGCCGCAATCAAGCGCGGCGCACAGCAGATCGTACCAGCGGCCCAACTCGTCCGCGAGATTGCGCGCGAAGGGCGCATCCAGCCCCTGATAGCGCACCACGAAACGCTCACGCTCAATGGCGCGCGGCTCGCCCCAGAAGGTGTAGTCCGGCGGGACGTGATACCACCCGGCGGGGTGCGTCACGTTGCCGTCGGCGTCGCGCGTCACATCGTAGTTCCAGTAGAACCACGTGCGCACATAGGGCACGCCGTTTTCGATCTCCTCCACCTGCACACGGCCCCGCTGCCGTTCCACTGTCACGCTCAGGATGCGCCCCGTCAGGACGCGATCTGTGATGACCTTGTCAGCCTGATATTGCAGATACCACTCGGCCTGTGCTCGCAGCCAATCGTCGCTCGCGCTGCGCTGAATGCGCTCAAAGGTGGCCTGCTCGCCGAGGTTGAGCGCGGTAATCTCCGCCCGGACGGTGTTCTCGAGCAGCAGGCGGATGCGCTCATCAGCCTGATTGAGTCGGTATTGGATGAACCACAAGACGGCCGCCACCACTGCAAACATCGCCAGCACTGTCAGCACCATGCGGCGCAGTCGGCGGCGACGCTGACGGCCAAACTCGGGATCTTCCCGATGCTGCTGGCCGCTGCCGTAGTAGCGGTCAGATTCAATCTGCCATTCGAGCTTCACGATACGCTTACTCCTCGATGAAGGCGACATCCCCCGCGACGACACGCTCCACGCGGCCCGTGTCCGTGCGGATAAGCAGCGCGCCGAGCGCGTCTGTGTCGACAGCTACGCCGACAACATCCCCCATGCTGACGCGCTGCCCCAACGTCCCCAGTTGAGAGCGCCAGCGCTCCACCACGGCTGCGGCGGGCTGCTGGCTGTAACGCTCGACGCCGTCCAAAATCGTGGCGATGAGCGCGGGGCGCTCCAAGCGCTGCCCCAGCGCCGCCTCTAAATTCGTGGCGCGCTGCGCCAGTTCCCCCGCGAACGCCACCCGCACGTTGACGCCGATCCCCAACACCACGCCAAGCAAGCGCTGATCAGCCCAGATGGCCTCCGGCAGCACGCCGCACACCTTGCGCCCGTCGAGCAGCACGTCGTTGGGCCATTTGATGCTTGGCGTCAGGCCGAGGCCGCTGCACAGGTCGGCCACTGCCAGCGCCCCAATCATGCTCGACAGAAAAGCGCGGCTCTCATCAGGCCGCAGCACCACCGAGAGCGCAAGCGCCGTGCCCGGTGGCGTGTGCCACGTCCGCCCGTGGCGGCCTCGCCCCGTGCGCTGCTCATCGGCGATGACCACTGCGCCAGCAGGCGCGCCCGCCCGCAGCCACTCCGCTGCAAGGTCGTTCGTGCTGCCCACACTCGGGTGAAATTGAAACGGGCGCGGCCCCAGCGCGGCCCGCAGCGTCTCCTCGTTGAGCATCTCTGCCCTTTCTTGCTATCGCGCTCATTGTAGCAGCAGCCCCGCACTGCACAAACGGTCATAGTCGCACAGGGCGCATCACGGCTATAATGACGCAGCACACAAGATGATTTTGAAGGACTGGTTTATGACACACGACAAAACGCCACGTGACGCGGTCATCCTCAGCGGGGCGCGCACGCCGCAAGGCAAGTTCTTAGGGGCGCTGGCAGGCTTGAGCGCGGCTGAGCTGGGCACGATCGCTTTCCGTGCGGCGCTCGAACGCAGCGGCGCATCTCCCGCCGACGTGGACGAGGTCATCGTCGGCAACGTCGTCAGCGCGGGGACGGGGCAGGCGCTGCCACGGCAGATTAGCCTCGCGGCGGGCCTACCGGATACAGTCGGCGGCTACACGGTTAACAAGGTGTGCGGCAGCGGCCTGCGCGCGGTCATGTCAGCGGCGCAAGCCATCCGCGCTGACGATGGCGACCTCTACCTCGCAGGTGGCGTCGAGAGCATGAGCCGTGCGCCCTACCTCAACGACAGCGTGCGCAGCGGCCACAAGTACGGGGCCATCCAACTGCGCGACGCGCTCCAGACGGACGGCCTGTGGTGCTCACTCGTCGATTGGGCGATGGGCAGCGCCGCCGAGTTTATCGCCCGTGAGTTGGAAGTCACGCGCGCCGAGATGGACGCCTTCGCTGCCCGCAGCCATCACCTCGCTCACGCCGCCGCTGAAGCTGGTAAATTTCGGGAGGAGATTGTGCCGGTGGTGATCAAGGGGCGCAAAGGTGATACGGTCATCGACCGCGACGAACCGATTCGCCCCGACACGTCGATCGAGGCGTTGGCGGCGCTCAAACCTGCGTTTGAGGCTGACGGCAGCGTCACCGCGGGCAACGCCCCCGGGATGAACGACGGGGCTTCTGCCGTGGTCGTCAGCAGCCGCGCCTATGCCGAGGCGCACGGCCATCAGCCGCTGGCGCGCATCGTCGCCTACGGTCACGCATCGCTTGACCCCAAGTGGATCTTCTACGCGCCGGTGAAGGCTGTGCCGGTGGTGCTGCACAAAGCTGGCTGGCGCGCCGAGGACGTAGACTTGTACGAGTTCAACGAGGCCTTCGCCGCGCAGGTGTTGGCCGATATGCGCGGGCTGGCGCGCGATGGCCACAACATCCCATTGGAGAAGATCAACGTCCACGGTGGAGCGATTGCGCTGGGGCATCCGCTCGGCTCCAGCGGCTCGCGCGTGCTGGTGACGCTCATCCACGCGCTGAAGGATCGCGGCCTCAAGCGCGGGGTGGCGGCGCTGTGCCTCGGCGGGGGCGAAGCGGTGGCGATGGCCGTTGAACTTGAATAACCCTCGCTGGCAGCGCTGGGAGTGGGTGGCGCTGGCGGCGGTGCTGCTCATGGCGGGGGCGCTGCGGCTGGCCTACCCCACCTACGTGGAATACTTCCACGACGACGCAATGCTCGTCACGCTGGCGCAGGAGATGGCGCGCGATGGCCGCCTGCCGTTGACGGGCATCCTCTCCAGCACAGGGATCCCCAACCCGCCTGTCAGCGTCTACGTGATGGCGCTGCCGTTCCTGCTCAGCCCCGACCCGACGCTGGGGGTGACCTACGTCATGCTGCTGAACACAGCCGGGGTTGGGCTGCTGTATGTGCTGCTGCGGCGCGTGCTGCCGCTCAACGTCGCCCTGATAGGCGCAGCGCTCTACGCCGTCAGCCCATGGGCCGTGTGGTACAGCCGCAAGATCTGGGCGCAGGACTTCCACACGCCGTTCTTGCTGCTCAGCCTTGCGCTGCTGGTCTACGGCCTGACGACGCGCCGCCGTTGGCTGCAAGCGCTGGCGCTGCCAGTCGGCGTATTCGCCGTGCAGATCCACTTCGCAGCGTGGGCGCTGCTGCCGATCTATCCGCTGATGCTGATCGCTGAACGGCGCGGCGTCTCATGGCGGGCGCTGCTCGGTGGCGCGCTCCTCAGCGGGCTGGCGCTGCTGCCCTATGCGCTCGGCCTGTGGGAGACCCTCCAAGCCGACCCCGCTCGCATCGCCGACGCTTTCAACCGCGCCCCGCAAAGCGCCGACGACACGCCGCTTGGCCTCGCGCTGGCCCAGATCATGACGCTCGCCAGCGGTCAGATCGACATCGGAACGGCCAACCGCGCTGCCCCTCCGCCGCTGGACGCGCTGCTGCTCGGCACACCGTGGATCCTCTTTGCGGTCGCTGGGGCGTTTACCCTTGTGCGGCAGCGGCATCCGCTGCGCTGGATGCTGCTCTGGTGGGCGTTCGGCCCTGCGCTGCTGCTGCTGATCCCCATCACGCCGTCCTACATTCACTACTACGTGGCCTCGCTGCCCGCGTTGGCCGCGCTGACCGCTCACGGCCTCGCCGCGTGGCTGCAAACGTCCTCGCCCGCTGCTGCGCTGCTGCGCCGTGGGCTGCTCGTTGGGATGCTCGTGCTGCCGCTGTTCCCGTGGGCACACACGCTCATCACGACCAGCAGCCGCCCCTTCAACTACCCCGATTTCACTACGCCGCTGGCGTATCTGCTGCCCGTGCGCGACGCGCTCGCTGAGGCTGAGAACGCCCTCATCATCAGCGACGGCATGGCGTGGGATCTCAAGCACGACGTGGCAGTGTGGCATACCCTGCTGCGCGACCGCACAGCCTGCACGCGCACCCTCAGCGACGGCTACCGCCTGTACCCCGCGAGCGAAGCCACGGTGCTGATTGCCCCTGATGGGCGCGCGAGCCAGAACGCCGCGTTTTATTGGTCGGCCGCGCACGGCGGATTCACGCTCACAGCCCGCCGTGTAGAGCCGTTCACCGTGCTGCGCCTGCCGACCCTGCCGCGCCCCACGCCCGCCTATCCCGTCAACGAGACGCGCTTCGCCAACGGCGCGGTGTTCCTCGGCCTCGATGTGGGGGATTCCCGCGTGACGCTTCATTGGCGCATCAGCCGCGCCGGCCAGCGCGGGGCAGACTTTCAGTACACGGTGCAGGCCTACGCTGCGAACGGCGCATCGCTAGGGCAGCGCGACGGGCGCTTCTTACACGGCATCCATTGGTGCGCGGATGATCTGCTGCTGCTCGACGTGCCGCTGTCGCTCCCCGCCGACGCCGCCGAACTGCGTGTGGGGTTGTATCAGCTCGGCGCGCGCGCAGGTGAGTATGTCAACGTCGATTGGCTGGACGCGCTCGGCAACCCGGGCGGCCAGCTGATCAGTGTGCGCCTCGATTAAGGCGCGCTGGTCGGCGCAATTGGCGCGGCCATCGGGTTGGCTTCGGTCGCAGGTTCAACGCCGCTGTCCTCGGAGGCTGTCGCTTCGGCTGTGGGCGTCTCCGGCGGGACGGGCAGCAGTTGATCCAGTCGATCCGACAGAAGTTGGCCATCCTCAGTAATCTCAAACTCGAACAGCAGCGTGAAGTCGCGCGGTTCTTCTTCCTCGGCCTCAGGGTTGAAGCCCACTGGCAGCCGCTCCATCGTCTCAAGCTGATACACGCCCACAATCACGCGATACTGGCCGGGCGGCAGCGGCCCATCCGTCAAGATGATGTGATCCGTCAAGTAGCGCTCGCCGAAGTTCCAGAAGCGCGTCGGCAGCGCGGGGCGGGTATCGTGCTGGCCAACGATTTCGTTCTCGCTGTTGAGGATCTGCACGAACATCGTGTAATCCACGTCCATCGGGCGCATCGCCTCCCAGATGAGCGTCGTGTGGTAGGTCTCGCGGTCAAAGTCGAACTGGTCTAGGCGCAGCAGGCCGCCGAACTCGCGCAGGCGCGGCTCGATCATGCCGAGGCTCGCCAGCGTGTCCATCGCCACCCGCGGGAAGGTCAGCGCGCCCATCTCCAGCAGCACCGAGGGGATCGGCTCACCCGCCGCGTTCACCGGCGGGATGTGGCGCGCGTCGGCGTCGCTCCACCATTGAACGTGGAGCTTGAGCGGGAAGTTGCCGCCGAAGAACGGGTCAAGCCGCAGGTAGTAGGTATCGGCGTAGACGCTGCCCGGCTGCCACGTGCTCGTGCGCAGCCGCCCCCAGCCCGGGAAGGTGTCGAGGCGGCTGAGCAGGTTACCCTCCGGCGGCACAATCGCCAGCGTGATGGTCCAGTCGGTATCGGTCGGCTCGATCACCCGCCAGTAGAGCGTGACCGGCACGAGCTGACCGGGCAAAAAGCGCGTGAAGTCGGTGTCGTAGGCGATGAGTTCCACCGTGCCGTAGCGCGCGTAGACCTCGCGCGCCATCGGGGACACGCTGACGACCGGCGCGATGGGCGCATACGTGGGCGCAATCGTGAGGAACGGGGTGATGATCGCCACAAACATCAACAGCCGCGCCGACCATGCCGAGTTGGGCTGCAGCGCTTCATTGGGGACGGCATCCCCCGCGCGCACATATGAGCGGTCAGGCGGCGTCAGCAAGAACAACAGCCACCACACCACCTCAATGAAGCCCGCTGCCAGCACCGGCATGATCGCCGCCATCGCAGGGAAGACGCTCACGCCGCTGACGAAGCGCTGCGAGCCAGCCTGCACCCCATACATCACCACTGCCAGCAGCACGACGCCCAACAGCGCCGTCACGTTGAACAGCTCGCGCCGCGCGTGCGCAAAATCGCGGATGGCGTAAAGCTGCATCACCATAAAGCCCACGCCGATCAGCGCGATGAACACCAACAAATCGAGCAGCGCGTAGGCAAACTCGCCCAGCGCGATGTTGCCCACGCCGAACAACCCCCAGAACGAGCGGCGGAAGTGCGCCCACTCGAAGAACACGCCGTCGATGCCGGGCGCGCCCGTCCGATTGGCGAACAGCGCCTGCCACGCCTGCCAGCCCAGCAGGTCGCCATACAGTTCAAGGTTGCGCGCGCCCCACCACCCCAGCGTCACGATCACCGCCGCGGCCATCGCCAGCGCGAGCGCCGCCGTCGGCTGCCACTTCTGACTGCGCACTGCGACGTACACCGCCACCGCCAGCCACACCGCGCCCACGTAGAGCGCGCTCAGGTGAACCGCAGCGGCCACCCCCACCAGCACGCCGACGCCCACCGCCAGCGGCAGGCGCAGCCCATCGCGCAGCGCGTGCATCATCGCTGCGATCAACAGCGCGTTCAGCGCCATCGCCAGCGGCAGATTGCCGACCGACGCGCTGACGAAAATGAACATCGGGTTGAAGGCTGTCAGCGAGGCCGCCAGCAGCGCCACCGCGGGACGCCGCGCGTTCAGCATTTCGCCCGCCTTCCACGCGCCCCCAATGGTGACCACGCCCAACAAGATGTTCACCACGCGCAGCAGCAGCACCGGCGCGGCGTCCGGCGGCTGCGGCGTTGGCAGCAGCAGGTTCTTGTTGCCTAACGCGAACGGGTCGCTCCGGACGACGAACGGGTTCAAGACGATCTGCTCGCGCAGACGGAACGGCTCAAACGGCAGCGTGAAAGCCGCCGCCAGCGCATAATAGGCCGGAGGCTGAGCGGCCTGCTCGCCCACAAGGGAGCCTGCCTGCAGCAGCGGCAGCTCGCCGCGGCGCATCGCGTCCACATAGGCCACGTGCTGCAGTTCATCAGAGGCCTCAAAGGGTGGCGTCGCAAAGGCATACACCACGCCCAACAGGAGGTAGATCACCACAATCCATTGAAACGGCGTGAGCGGAATCCGCGCCAGCAGGCGGTAGATCACGTCGGCCAGTTGTTCTAGCCGCAGGTAGAGCCATTCACTGCCTTGGATGGCCAGCCGCCCAAGGCGACGAGCAAGGCGCAGCGCCTCGTTTTGGAACTTCTCCATGTATGCCCCTCACTGTTCACATGTTCATTATACGTGAAAGCGCGGGCTGGCGTCTTATACGATGGCTTAATCGCCCGGAACAGCCCCCAGCGTCGCGCGGGCGCGCTCCACATAATCGAGGCTTTGATGGCGGAAGTAGGTGTCGTACAGCTCAGCATAATGCCCACCCGCGGCCATCAGCGCGTCGTGGTTGCCCTGCTCGATGATTTGACCCGCGCGCAGCACGATGATCCGATCTGCGCGGCGCACTGTGCTGAGGCGATGCGCGATCAAGATCGACGTGGACTGCGCCAAAAGCTTGTCGACCGCATCTTGAATTTGCATCTCGGTGAACGGGTCAATGCTGGCGGTGGCCTCATCGAGGATGAAGATGGCCGGGCGCTGCACCATCACCCGCAGCAGGCTCACCAGCTGGCGCTGCCCCATGCTCAAGCGGCTGCCGCGCTCGCCTACGTCGCTGTGGAGGCCGTCGGGCAGCGTCTCCAACCATTCGCCATCGCCCACGCTGCGCGCCAGCGCCTCGATTTCCTCATCGGTCGCATCAGGCCGCGCAAAGCGGATGTTCTCTAAGATTGTGCCGCTGAACAAGAAAGGCTGCTGCGGCACGATCCCCAAGCGGCTGCGATAGCTGCGCAGATCAAACGAGCGGATGTCTTGCCCGTCGATCAAAATCTGCCCGCCTTGAAACTCGTAGAAGCGCGTCACGAGCTTGGCGATGGTGCTCTTGCCGCTGCCCGTGTGCCCGACGAACGCCACCGTCTCCCCCGCGCGGATCGACAGGTTAAAGTCCTTCAGCACGTATTGATTGCCAACATAGGCGAAGTCTACGCCGCGGAACTCGATCTGCCCGCGCAGGTTATCAGCCGGGCGGCTGTCAGTCTGCTGGATGGTGTTCTCGACGTCAATGAGCGCGAACACGCGCTCAAGGGCGCTGAGGCCTTGTTGAAACTGGCTCCAGAACGATGCGAGGTTGATCACGGGGAAGAAGAAGCGATCCACCGCCTGCACGAACAGGAACAGATCTCCGGGGGTCATGCTGAAGTTCAGCACGAGCCGCGCCCCCGCATACAGCACCACGCCGACCGAGATCCCCACCAAGCCGTTCAACACTGGGAAGACCATCGCCAGCACAAAACCACGCCGCACGTTGATCCGATAGCTGGTGCGGTTCACCTCAGAAAACTCATCGTAGATCATCGCCTCGCGGCGGAAGTTCTTGGCTACGCTGATGCCGGTCACGCTCTCTTGGATGTTGTCGTTGACCAGCGCCATCGCCCGCGACCCCTGCCGCGTAGCACGCCGCGCCAACCAGCGGAACACGCGCACTGCAATCACGTACAGCGGCAGCGTCAAGAACAGCACGATGCTCAACTCTATCGAGCGCTGGAGCAGCACCACCGTCAAGAACACCACCGCGATCAACTGCGACACAACGTCGCTCGTGGCCAGCATGATGTCGCCGAATTCCTGCGTATCGCTCGTGATGCGGCTGACGATCTTGCCGGTCTTGTTCGTGTCGTAGAACGACAGATCACGGTTGATCGCCGCGCGGAAGGCGTCCTCGCGCATCTTGGCGATCAAATTGCCAATCACCACCGAAAGCCACCAGCGCCGCAGCGCGTTGATGTAGTACTCGATGAACGGTGAGATCAACAGCGCGAGCAGCAGCACCGTGAGGCTGCCGTCGGGGTTGACGAGCTGATCAACCGCCGCTGCGATCCACACCGTGCGCAGCGCGGAGATGATCGCCACCAGCGTAAACGCCGCCACAATCCCAAACAGGTAGAGGCGGTACACGCTCATGTAGCGCCACAGCCGCGCAGCCAAGTAGCTGTCGCTGTAGCTGCGGTCGTATTTGTCTGCTTGCAGGTTGCCGAGGAATCCCATGAAGCCTTGTCCTAAGTGGTTTGAACAGCGCGGGGCGCTTCATAGCGCGCGAAGATACGGCGGTAGGCCTCGCTGCTGGCCAGCAGGTCGTCGTGTGTGCCCTGCGCCACGATCCGCCCCTGCTTCAACACGATGATGTGATCCGCCCAGCGAATTTGTGACAAGCGATGCGTGATCAAGATCGTGGTGCGCCCCTTCGCCGCTGACCAGATCGCCCGCTGGATGCGATCCTCGGTCGCGCTGTCAATCGCCGAGGTGCTGTCGTCGAGGATCAGCACAGGCGGGTCGCTCTGGAAGGCGCGCGCAATCGCCAAGCGCTGGCGCTGGCCGCCGCTGAGCGTCACGCCGCGCTGCCCAACGACCGTCTCAAAGCCGTCCGGCATGTCCATAATGAAATCGTAGGCCTGCGCCTTGCGGGCGGCATCCTCCACGCGCGCCATGTCCGGCTCATCGACCCCGAAGGCGATGTTGCCGGTGATGCTGCGGCTGAACAGGAAGATGTCTTGCTCAATGACGCTAATCTGCTGGCGCAGCGCCCCCAAGTCCCACGCGCGCACGTCCACCCCGTCGATCAGCACGCGGCCTTCGGTCGCGTCGTAGATGCGGTTGATGAGCTTCGTTAGCGTGGTTTTGCCGCTGCCCGTCTGCCCCACGATGGCCAGCGTCTGCCCCGCCTTGACGCTGAACGTCAGGTTGTGCAGCACCGTCCGCCCATCCTGATAGCCAAAGCTGACGTTCTCAAAGGCGATGTCGCCGCGCATCGGCTGGCGATAGCCGTCGCGCGGTTGATCAAGCTCGGCATGGGTGTTGATGATGTCGATGATGCGCTTGGCCCCCGCCAGCCCTGACGAAATGCGCGAGAGCGAAAACAACGACGTGAACACTGGGAAGCCAAACAACGACACCTGCCCCACATAGTTTACGATGTCGCCGGTGTTGATCAACCCAGCATTGAACAGTTCAATGCATTGAATGACCCCCAGCGCGAGCGCCGCGTTCAGCCATAAAAACGGCAGGTAGCGCGCCTCAACGCCCCCCTGCCGAATGTAGTTATCGCGGTAGCGGTTCACCAGCGCAAGGAAGCGATTCATCTCGGCTTCTTCCTGCGCCGTGCCCTTGACCACCTGTAACCCGTCGAGCGATTCTGCAAGGCGCGCGTTCATCACGCCGAAGCTGGCGCGCACCTGCTCGGCCAGCGGGTTCAGCCGCATGACGAAGTTCCACTGCATCCATGAGTACAGGATCACAAACACCAGCGGGATCAAGATCAAACTGGGGTAGATCGTCGGCGTGACGAGCAGGGGCGTGAGCAGGAAAAAGCCGCTGCCGATCAAGAGGTTAAAGCCCGGGTTCATCATGAAGTTCATCTCGCGCACGTCGTTGGTGACGCGCGCCATGATCTCGCCCACCGGGTGCATGTCGTGGAAGGTCATACTTTTGCCCAGCAGGCTGGCGTAGACCTCATCGCGCACATCGCGCTCGATGCGCTGCGCGAACAGCTCCGAGCTGAAGTTGCGCATCAGCTGCAGCATCATCCGCAGCAGTTGGCTGAAGATCACCGCGAACACAAGCTGGACGATGCGCCGTTCAACATCCGTTCCGCCTTGCTCCAGCGTGTTGAAGGCCATGCCCGTATACACCGGAACCAGCGAGGCCAGCGCCGCATTCGTGAACCCACCGAAGATCATGCCAATGCCCGTGAGCTTGTGCCGTCGCACATGCGACCACACATAACGGTATTGGCTGCGGGTATCACTTTGATAGCGATGCGTTACGGTGAATTCTGCCGTCATCATGTTGTCCTGAGCGTGGTGAATCGTCGCCATTATACGCCCCCAATGGACGACCATCCTAGTACCAGATATGCAGTTATTTGCATTAATTGAGAATTATTTAATGCGCAGCGTCAGCGGCAGCACAGCAATCGTCCCGTCCACAGCCGCCCCTGTGGTCACCGGCAGGCGCACAATTTGCCCGTCGACAAACTCATACAGCACGACCCACAGTTGATACTCCCCGGCGGGCAGCCCGTCAGCCAGCAGCAGGCCGCGGCGGTCAGGGATGAGCTGCCCTGCGGGCCAGCGGCGCGTGGGCATCCACCCGCCCACGGCGGCCCCGTCGCCCCCCTGCGCGACCACTTCCCCCGCTTCGTTGGCCACGAACAGCGCAATCGTATAATCGCGTTCGATGGGTCGCAGCGCGCGCCAATGCAGCAGCACCGGCAGCGCATCCCCTGCGCGGTACTCATCCCCGCGCGGCAGCGTCGCCCCCTCCAGCGCAATCAAACCGCCGAAGGTGATGTCAGACGGGATAGCTGGGGGCTGAAAGTCGGCGTAGGGTGGGTTTGGCTCTAGGATGTAATGCAGCAGCCGGATGTCAATGTCAGGAATCGGATACTCCCGCACCAGATAAAAGCGCGTCGAAAGGTAATGCTCATCCACGCGCGGGGCCTGTGGCTGAAACGGCGTGCTGTTGGTAAAAAACCACGCCCGATCCTGCCGCGCTGCGAAGTGGCCCATCACCTGCGGGAGCCACGGGTGAACCGCGTCGAGGGGGTCAAGTTGGTCAGCGCTTACCCCTGCATCCAGCGCACCCACTTTGGGGATCGGCAGCGTGAAGGGGCGAACCGTTGTCAGTCGATTGTGGTTGAACAGGTACAGGGTCATCGCGCTGAAGGGGGTGAGCAGCAGATCACCCTCGCGCGCCTCCGCCTCGAGGATGGCATACGCCTCTGCCGCCCCTGCCGATGCGCTAAACATTGCGCCATCATGACGATTGAGCGTGATCAGCAGCCCGAACAAAGCCACACCCCACACGCCGAAGACGCTCGCCAGCCAACGCCAGCCCAGCGCGCCACCGCGCGCCAGCCAGCCGATCATACCGCCCGCTGTCACGCCGACCGCGACCACAATCAGCGTCCACCCCTCCAGCGGCGCGCGCCACCATGCCACGTCAAAGCCAAGCGCGCCCCACGTCTGCGGCAGCAGCCACCAGCGGCTGTAGGATAGGTCTTGCAGCGCAGTTGGCCACTCTAGCGCGCCAAACGACTCTGGCGGCAGCAATGTTGAGTACTCATGGATGAACGAGGCCGCATGCGTCCACTGCACCCAGCCACTCAGCAGCAGCCACCCCAACACAACCACGCCCCGCCATCCGCGCCGCTTCAGCGCTACCTCCATCGTCGGCAGCGCCAGCAGCAGCGCAAACGGGATAACCGGCAGCAGAAAGCGTGGTGGATATGAAAAACCGCCAAACCAGTGATGCGCCGTCGTGAGCGCGTGCCCCAGCGCGAAGGCAGTCACGATCCAGATGACCGCCAGCAGAACGCGCCCATCGCCATGCTGCCACAGCAGGGCCGCCCCCACTGCGCCCAGCAGCAGCGCCGGTGAGGTCGCCCACAGGCTGGCGGTCGGGCTGACGAGGTAGGCATACAGCGCTTCGGGGGCAAACGCCATCCGGTCACCGCTTTGGCCGAAGATTTGCATCGCCAGCGCCAGCAGCGCCTCGTGCAGCGGCGGAACAAGCATGATGGCTGCGATAGCCACCAATGGCACGCCGCTCAGCACAAGCACCACCCAACGGCGCAGGGGGCGCGGCCACGCCAACGCCGCCAGCGCTGGCAGCGCAAACACCGCCGCGACTTTTGTTAGCGCCGCCAGCGCCAACGCGACAAGCGCCGCAGTTGCCCATCCCCAGCGCTGACGCCCCACAGCAGATCTAGCGCGCAGCACGCCCAGCGCTGCCGCGCTGAGGAACAGCAGCAGCAGCGGGTCACGAAACAGGGTCTTGCTGTACGGCCAAACGAGCGTCCCCAGCCCCAACGCCAGCGCTGCCGTCACTGCCACGCCGCGCGTATACCCCAGCGCCAGCGCCAACCCAAACATGACCACGCCCGCGGCGGCCATCGCCAGCATGTTGAGCAGCCACACCATGTGCACCATCCCCAGCGCAGGGACGGCGTGCGCCAGCGCATACAGCGGCAGCGCATACCACGCGGCGCTGCGCTCATCGGATGGCAGGTTGTGGGCAGGATACGGCGTTGGCAGGATCGGTGACGGCACGGAGAGGTAGAGCGTCTCATCCAGCAGCCAATCGCCGAAGTGGTAGAAGCTGGTGATGCCATCCATGATGCGCAGCTCATCGCTGCTGGTGGGCCGCCCGCTGTAGGTGAACAGGTAGACGCTGAGCAGCGCGAGGAACAAGGCCGCTGCCAGCCGTCTATGCAGTTGAGCTGCTGCGAGGGTCATTTAGCGCAGGCGCGGAACCGCCCCTGCAATGCGCCCAATGCCATGCAGGATGCGATACATGAACCGCCCAATCTTCTGCGACAGGGTGAGATTATCCAGCAGATCGTATGCTGCTTCAAATGTGGCAGCGCCTTCGAAGATCTTCCCAGACCGCAGCTGCAGCCCCCCAAGCGCGATCAGCGTGTGCGCATACATCTGCGTCTCGCCCAGATCACGAAACGAATCCGCTGCTTGACGATAAGCGTGAAACGCCTTGTCAAGGTCGTTGAGCGCCATGTAGACGCCGCCCATGTTGCCCAGCACCTGCGCCGTCCGCAGCGTGTCGTTCATCGATTGAAACGTGGGGAGCGCGGCCTGCATCATGTCGAGTGCCTGCTGATACTCGCCGAGGGCGCGATGCACCAACCCTTGATTGACCTTCATCTCCGCCACCATGTCTGGTTGGTCAGCTGCCGCGAAGGCCTCCTCCGCCTGATGAAACGCGCGCGCTGCGGCCTCATAGTCGCTCCGCTCAAATAGGCTGATACCTTGCGCTTGCAGTTCTGCCCCAGTTGCCATGCTCATCTCCTGACTTTCGGAAGGGTGGTTCACATTGTGATGTCGGCCAACCCAGCGGCCACCTTGCGCAGCTGCTCGGTCGGCATCTCGCTGAACATCATGGCGATGCGCAAAAACGCCAGATTCCCCGGGTTGGCCGCGAAGCGCCGCACGTCTTCATCGAGGCTGAGAAATTTCTTCCACTCCTCACGGATGCGCAGCAGCTCGCCAATATACCCGCTCATCTCGACGAAGTAATCCATGTTGCGCCGCACCGCGCCGCCCAGCGCGTGCAGCTCGTTCATCGGGATCGCCAGCTCGCCCAGCTCATACAGCTCGATCCGTTCGGGGCTGAGGCCGGTTGCCGTCGCAACGTCCTCAATGCTGAGCTGCGCTTCTTCGCGGGCTTGGCGCAGCAGCGCGCCGATCATGCGGTGGCGCAGGCTGAGGTAATCGTGCTTGACGGCCGTTGCGGTCGTCGGGTCTTGGGCCATCACCTCTTGACCCCAAAAGTGGCTGACAGGGATCTCAAGAAAGTACGCCAGCAGCTCCAGCTGCGGCAGATCGGGCGCGTCGTCGCCCAGCTCCCACGCCTCAAACACCTCAACCGGCACACTGAGCAGCCGCGCACAGTCCTCGGGGGTGCGGGCTGCGCTCACACGGGCATCCCGAATCAGCACCCCCAGCATCCGCGCCCGCAGCCGATACGCCTCCTCAAAGTTGTAGGGCTTAGCCTCGTCTGTGCCTGATTGCGCCGCTTTTGCTTGTTTGAAGCGTGTTCCAAAATCACCGAGCGTCACGGCAGCCTCCCGCAGTGAGTTTCTTGCGAATTATAAGCAGATTAGAGCGCAGACGCAATCACGCTCCCGCAGCGGGAGTGTCTCAATCGCTTGGGGGGACCCCTCCCCTGCACAAGGGAGTGTCTAAACCGCAGCAGAAGGTGGCCGTGCGTCAGAGGCTAAAGTGGCGCGCGGGAGGCTAAAGCCTCCTTCGGGGGGCGTGTTGCAGCCGGATGCTTTAGCGTCCGGCGCTCAACCTAGCACAAGGGATGAGGTGCAGGGCCATCACCAGTGATTTAGACACCCCCAACAACTGAGAAGGATTGTCACCTGTTCACGCAAGTGGCTATAATCAAATGTGATTTAGATTATTCTGACCATCATCGAAAAGACGTTTCACGATGCCAATTATTGCCACTCGCATTAACCCTCGCAGCGACGAATTCAAAGCCTATTACGACCACAATTGCAAGCTCATGCAAACCCTGCACGACCGTCAGCAGGCCGTGCGCCAAGCGGGCGCGAAGAACGAAGCCCGCATGCGCGAGCAAGGCAAGCTCCCTGCTCGTGAGCGCGTAGAGCTGCTGCTCGACGAGGGAACCCCCTTCTTGGAACTGTCTGCCCTCGCCGCGCACGACATGTACGACAACGAGACGCCCGGTGCAGGCATCATCTGCGGTATCGGGACGGTGAGCGGCGTTGAGGTCATGATCAGCGCCAATAACCCCGCCATCAAAGGCGGCACGAGCTACCCGATCAGCGTCGATAAATCCTTGCGCGCCCAAGAGATTGCCCGCGTCAACCGCCTGCCGACCATCTACCTAACCGAGAGCGGCGGCGCGAACCTGCCGCATCAAGCCGAGCTGTTCGTAAAGGGTGGGCGCGGCTTTGCCAATCAGGCGCAGATGAGCGCGCTCGGCCTGCCCCAGATTTCGCTCGTGTTTGGCAACAGCACCGCGGGCGGGGCCTACGTCCCGGGCTTGAGCGATTACACCGTATTCGTGCGCGGCAAGGCGCTGGCTTTCCTCGGTGGGCCGCCCCTCGTCAAGATGGCCACCGGTGAGGAGATCGACGAAGAGACCCTCGGTGGAACCGACATGCACGCCCGCATCTCCGGCCTTGCTGACTATGTGGCGGAGGACGACGCCGACGCCATCCGCATTGGCCGCCGCATCGTCGCCAACCTCAACTGGCGCAAGACCATCCGCGCCGACCTTGCTGCCCCCCGTGACCCGCTCTACGACCCTGACGAACTGCTCGGCATCATCCCGATTGACACCATCCGCAAGCCGCTGGACATGCGCGAGGTGATCGCGCGGCTCGTGGACGGCTCCGAGATGGACGAGTTCAAGCCCGACTACGGCGACACGCTGGTGTGTGGCCATGTGCGGTTAGGGGGCTTCTTGGTTGGGGTGATCGCCAACAATGGCGTGCTCTTCAGCGAGAGCGCCAACAAAGCCGCGCAGTTCGTCCAACTTTGCAACCACAGCCGCATCCCGATCCTCTATCTTCAGAACATCACCGGCTTCATGGTGGGCAAGAAGGCCGAACACGGGGGCATCATCAAGGACGGGGCCAAGATGATCAACGCCGTCGCCAACAGCACCGTGCCGCAGTTCACTGTGTTGGTGGGCGGGGCGTATGGGGCCGGCTACTACGCCATGTGCGGACGTTCTTATGATCCGCGTTTGATCTTCAGTTGGCCGACGAGCCGAACAGCAGTCATGGGCGCGGAGCAGGCCGCAGGCGTGCTCGGCATCGTCCAAGAGGCCAGCATGCGCCGCAGAGGGATCGAACCCGACATGGAAGCGATCGAGCAGATGAAGCAGATGGTGCGCTACACCTTTGAAAAGGAAAGCGACCCCTACTACGGCTCGGCGCGGCTGTGGGATGACGGCCTGCTTGACCCGCGCGACACGCGCCAAGCGCTCATCGTCGGCATCAGCATGTCGTACAACCGCGACTGGGTGAGCGAAGGCGCACCCCGCTACGGCAACTTCAGGATGTAGAGCCACTTGATGTTGACAGACAAAGCCTACCCCTCAGAATCCTCCGTCGAACGTCTCGCGCGCAGCCTGTTCGGGTTTGCGCTGCTGGCCTGTTTGTTCGGCGGGGCTGCATGGGTAGCGCTGCTGTTCTCACCGCCCTCGCCCAACGCCGCGCTCGAACAAGGCCGCATCGTGATCGTGATTGGCTTCAGCTTGCTGCAAGCGGGCATGATCGGCATGTGTGTCGCTGCGTTCCGCGCCAGCAGCGCACAGCTGCAAGTTATCGCGGTGGGCGTCGCGCGCGCGCTGGGCACATGGCCGCTGGCGCTGGCGCTGCTGCTGGGGCTGTTGATCGTCAACCTTGCGCTGGGGCCTGCCCTGCGCGATGTCGCCCCGGCCATCGTTGGGCCGTTCCGCTTGTGGATCGCAGGTTGCAGCCTCGTCTTTGCGCTGATGACCGCCACGCTCCATTGGGAGCGGATCAGCGCGTTCGGGCGTGCCAGCCTGCCCACATGGGCAGGGATCGGGGTCGTCGTCACGGGCGGGTTGGCGCTGGCGCTGCTCGCGGTCAGCGTGACGGCAGTTGTCGAGCGCAGCGGGATCAACGACCGGCTGCGCGGCGGCTTCGACTATCGCGCGTTGGCGTTCATCGACGACGGCAGCGCCCCTTCCAGCGCAGCGTTCTGGCAGGAACAAGCGCAGACGCGCGTCCGCTGGCAGCCCTACGTCTACTGGGTGGTGGAGGCCATTCAAGGCCAGTTCATCAACGTAAGCAGCGACGGCCTGCGCCAGACCTACACCCCGCCTGACCTGCCCCCCGACGCGCCCGTGATCGCCTTCTTCGGCGGCAGCACCGCGTGGGGCGAAGGCGCGCGCGACCGTTACACGATCCCCTCACAACTTGCCGAATTCTTGAGCGCAGCGGGAACGCCCGCCCGCGTCGTCAGCTACGCGCAGACCGGCTACGTCAGCACCCAAGACCTCATCACCTTTCAGATGCTCATTGTGAACGGCCAAGCGCCCGATGTGGCCGTGTTCTACGGCGGCTTCAACGATGTGCTCTCGGCTTATGATCAAGGGGTCGTCGGCCTGACGCTCCAAGAAGCTCAGCGCATCGCCGACAGTGAAGCCGGACGCCTCTTGCGCGCGGGTCAGCCGATGCTGCGCCCGCTGAGCGTTGACCTGACCGCGCGTGATCTATCGGTCGTTGCGCCTGAGGCAGCCACCGCCGATGCGATCATCGCGCGCTACCTCGCTAACGCGCGGCTCGCTGCCCAGATCGGCGCAGCCAACGGAGTGCACGTGCTGTTCGTTTGGCAGCCCGGGCTAGCATTCAAGGAGAACCTTGTGGGCGCGGAGGCCACCGCCTACGCTGATATGCTGGCGCGCCGCCCCCGCTTTGACGAGTTCTACCGCGCTGCGCACGCTGCGTTCACCCGCCAGATCACGAGCACGGGCGATCTGCCGCCCTTCTTGATTCTGCACGATCTGTTCAACGGGGATGACCGTGCCATCTTCTACGACATCATCCACATCACCGAGCTGGGCAACCGCACCGTCGCCGAGCGCATCGCGGCGGCCCTCGTCCAGCAGTTCCCACAGGCGTTGCAGGCCACTGTGCCTGATTAAACCAAAGTATTGTCAGTTTGTTTGAGGAGTTTGCATCATGGTTGCAGAAATGACGTCCCGCCCCAATTTGTTCAACCCGTTCACAGAGGAACACGAGATGTTCCGCCGCAGCGTCCGCGCGTTCGTCGAGAAGGAGATCAACCCCTACTGCGACGAATGGGAGGAGCGCGGTGAAGCCCCCCTCCACGATATCTTCAAGAAGATGGCGCAGTTGGGCTTCCTCGGCCTAAATTACCCTGAGGAGTACGGCGGCGCCAACGCCGACATCTGGTTCACGGTGTGCCTGCACGAGGAACTCGGCAAGGCCAACGCAGGTGGCGTGCCAATGGCCATCGGCGTCCAAGCGGATATGGCCACGCCCGCGCTGGCGCAATACGGCAGCGAGATGCTCAAGCAGCGCTACCTCAAGCCTGCCATCCAAGGCGATATGGTGTGCAGCATCGCCGTCACCGAGCCGGACGCCGGCAGCGATGTCGCCCGCATCCGCACCACTGCCCGCCGTGAAGGCGATGAATACGTCATCAACGGCAGCAAGATGTACATCACGAACGGCACACAAGCCGATTGGATCTGCCTGCTGGCGCGCACCAGCGAAGGCAACGATTACCGCGGCATGTCGCTCATCGTCGTGCCGACCAACACGCCGGGCTTCATCGTCAGCCGCAAGCTCAAGAAGCTGGGCAACCTGAGCAGCGATACCGCCGTGCTAACCTTTGAGAACATGCGCGTGCCGGTTGACCATCGCATCGGCGAAGAAGGCCGCGGCTTCTACTATCAGATGGAACAGTTTCAGATCGAGCGGTTGGTGGGGGCGCTGGGCGGCGTGGCAGGCGCAGAGAAAGCTATCCGCGACACAATCAAGTACACCCGTGAGCGTCATGCGTTCGGCAAGCCGCTGCTGGCCAACCAGTGGATCCAGTTCAAACTGAGTGAGCTGCTCACCGAGGTGGAAGCGCTGCGCCAGCTGAACTACTACTGCGCCTCGCTCATTGAGAGCCGCGCCCCCTCGACCGAAGTCACGCGGATTGCCAGCATGTGCAAGCTCAAAGTAGGCCGCTTGATGCGCCAAGCGGCGGATACCTGCCTGCAATTCCACGGCGGCATGGGCTACATGGAAGAAACGCCCATCAGCCGCTACTTCCGCGACAGCCGCCTTGCCAGCATTGGCGGCGGCGCGGATGAGGTCATGCTTCAGATCATCAGCCGCCTTGAAGGGATGGACAAGGTTTAGCCATGACCTACCGCACATGGCTTATGATCTTGAGGTAGATCCAGCGATCATATGGTTCAGCCAGCGCAGCGCAGGTGGGTTTCATCGTGCGCAGCGTATTCGCGCCAGTATGGAGGCCAACGGTTTCATTTTTGAACCAGCGAATCCCATCAACGTTGTGCGTGTCGGAGATATATTGACAACAATTGACAACACTCGCGTCGCTGTTGCGCAAGAATTAGGCATATCATGGATCGTAGTACGAATCAACGAAGTGGATGAAACGCTGCCAGAACACATAATTGCCATTCAACGGTTCGGCAGCGCACGCACTTGGGGAGAGGCGCTGGCGTTTCGGCTTGCCAGTCAGCGCCCACCTCTCACGATGCCGGGCACACCTGATCGCCCTCACATGAAGTAAGAGGCCACTGATGATTGACGTGACACGATTCACCGACTTTTCACCTCTCAAACTGCCTGATGGCTACTTTCGCATCTTTGAACTGGGGCTGAGTCATATTCATCCATGGGTATTTCTAAGCACGTCGGAGGCGCTCACCCTCTATCAAGAGCTGCGACGACAGTATCCAGACCAACACTATGTGCCGTTCGCGCGTCGGCGTGACACAGATGATGTCGCCTGCATCGCGCCGCTCTCTGAGAATCCGGATCGCGTCCTGCTCGTTCATGTATTCGCAACCGCAGGCTGGGAGATAGACGAAGCATATGACTCATTCTGGTCGTGGTATCGAGATGCAGTCCACGCCATGATCGACTTGGAGGCCAGTCAATGACCTACCGCATCGGCTCGGCTGAGGGGTTCTACGGGGATAACGTGTTGGCCGCCCTGCCCATGATTCAGGGCGGCCACGTCGATGTCGTCTGCTTTGAGGCGCTGGCGGAACTCACGCTGGCGATTTTGCAGAAGGACAAGCTCAAAGACCCCACGCGCGGCTACACTTTCGACCTTGCGATCATCGCCAGCAAAATCCTGCCGGAGGCGTACAAGCGCGGGGTTCCACTCATCAGCAACGGCGGCGGCCTCAACCCGCTGGGCGCGGCCCGCATGATCCACGAGACCGCCAGCAAGCTCGGCCTCAAAGGGTTGAAGATCGCCGCTGTTACGGGCGATGACCTGTTCGACCGGCTTGAAGACCTCAACGAAGCGGGCGAGAGGCTGCTGCACCTTGAGGACGGCACGCCGCTCAACCCGTCGGAGTATCAACTGACGAACGCCAACGTCTACTTGGGCGCGGAACCTATCGTGCAAGCGCTCAAGGATGGGGCGCATATGATCGTGACGGGGCGCGTGGCTGACCCATGCCTCTACCTCGCCCCCTTGATCGCGCACTACGGCTGGGCATGGGACGACTGGAACCGACTCGCCAGCGGGATCGTCGCGGGGCACTTGCTCGAATGCACCGCGCAGGTCGTCGGCGGCAACAGCCTAGCTGTTCTCGACCAGATCGATCCTAACGACCTGCACCGCCTCGGTTACCCCATCGCGGAAGTTGAAGAAGATGGCTCGTTCGTCCTCACCAACACGCCGACGCTCGGCGGTCTGGTCACCGTCGGCACGGTCAAAGAACAGCTCCTCTACGAAGTCCACGACCCCAGCCGTTACATCACGCCTGATGTCGTGGTGGATATGACCACGCTGCAATTGGCACAAGTCGGGCACAACCGCGTGCGCGTGAGCGGGGTGACGGGCAAGCCGCGCCCTGAGACGCTCAAGCTCAACTTTGGACGCATCGAAGGCTACGTGCGCGAGATCCTCTACACCTTCGGTTGGCCGCGCGCCTATGACAAGCTCGAACAGCTCAAGACGATGGTCAACAACACGCTTAAAAACCTGCCGATCCGCCGCATAGAGTATCACCTGCTCGGGATCGACAGCTTGTATGGCTCGGCTGCGCCGCGCCCATCCGACCCGCTGGAGCTGGTCGTGCGCGTGGTGTTCACCGCCGACGATGAAGCCACGCTCAAGAACGCCGTGCGCGCCCTGATGAACCACGGCCTCAGTGGGCCAGCGGGCATCAGCGTCAGCGGCGCTTCGCTGGGCGGCGACCCGCGCATCATCCTCGGCTTGTTCCCGACGCTCATCCGCCGCGAGCACGTGCAGCCCCAAGTGACTTATCTGGAGGTGGAATGATGCGCCGTGTCTACGACTTGGCTTATGGCCGCGCGGGCGACAAGGGCAACATCGCCAACATCAGCGTGATCGCGCGCAGCCCGCAGGCCTATCAGTTTCTCAAAGGCTGGCTGACCGCAGAGCGC
>JBDNCV010000033.1:0-30674 GCA_046719465.1 Anaerolinea sp. | reverse complement strand
TCATGCTGGCTCACCAGCAGCTGCGGCACTTCGTGGCTGGGGATGTAAGGCAGGTTGGCCAGCAGCAGGTCAACGCGCAGGCCGCGCTCGATCAGCGGCTGGGCCAACGACCCGTGAAAGAACGCTACCTCCACGCCGTGCTGCTGAGCGTTGTGCCGCGCTACGGCCAGCGCCGCCGCGCTCACGTCCACGGCGTAGGTGCGAGCGTGCGGCAGATGCGCTGCCACGGTGACGGCAATCGCCCCGCTGCCTGTGCCAATGTCAGCGATCAAAGGCGCAGGCAGCCCTTCGGCGTGCTGGATGGCCTGCTCCACCAGCAGTTCGGTCTCTGGGCGCGGAATGAGCACATCCGGGGTGATAGTCAGCTTGAGATCGTAAAAGTGACTGCAGCCGAGCAGATAGTCCAACGGTTCCCCGGCGGCGCGCCGCTGCACCAGCGCTTGCAGCTGCTCATGCTGCGCCTCGGTCAGCGTCGTTTCGGGGTAGGCCAGCAGCATCGACTGCGGCTGGTTCAAGACGTGCGCCACCAAGAGGCGCGCCTCAAGCGCGGCATTCTGCGAGGGGAGCAGGCACAAGCGCGCGGCGTGCAGCGCCTGCGCTACGGTGATGTGCATCGTCGCGTTTACAGCTCAACCCCCCAGCTATTTTGCATAAAGATGTCGTGCGTGCTGATGAGCGGCTCCCCCGGCTGAGGCTGCACCTTGCGATATTCCCCGTCGGCGTGCAGTTCCCACGCGGTCTGATTGTCGCGCAGGTTGGTCATCAGCATGCGCATGATGCGCGTTTTGAGGCGCGGCTCCAAAATTGGGAACACGACTTCAACGCGGTTGTAGAGGTTGCGGCGCATCAAATCGGCGCTGCCCGCGTACAGGTTGCGATCTTCTGGCGCGTTCTGGAAGTAGAACACGCGCCCATGCTCCAAATAGCGCCCGACGATGCTGCGCACGCGGATGTTCTCGCTCACCCCCGGGATGCCCGGGCGCAAGCAGCACAGCCCGCGCACAATCAAGTCCACCTGCACGCCCGCCTGCGACGCCTCGTACAGCTTGAGGATCATCTTGTCCTCCTCAAGCTGGTTCATCTTAAAGATGAGGCGGGCGGGTTTGCCCTCGCGCGCCGCGGCAATCTCGTTGTCGATCAGATCGATCAGCGCGGGCAGCAAAAAACGCGGCGCCACCAGCAGACGCTGATAGCTCGTGGCAGGGGCATAGCCCGTCAAGCGGTTGAACAGGCGGCTGGCGTCATCCGCAAGCTGCGGATCGGCAGTGAACAAGCCAATGTCGGCGTAGAGGCGGGCAGTGCTGGCGTTGTAGTTGCCTGTGCCGAGGTGTAGGTAGCGGCGCACGCCGCCGTCCTCGCGCCGCACCACCAGCGACACCTTCGCGTGGGTCTTGACGGGCAGCTCCTCCACGCCGTAGATGACGTGCACGCCTTTCGCATCCAGCATGCGCGCCCACGTGAGGTTGTTCTCCTCGTCGAAGCGCGCCTTCAGCTCCACCAGCACCGTCACCTGTTTGAGGTTGTCGTGCGCTTCCATCAGCGCCTGCACCACCGGCGAGTTCTTCCCCACGCGGTAGAGCGTCGTCTTGATCGCCAGCACGTCGGGGTCATGCGCCGCCTGACGGAAGAACTCCTCCACCGGCAGGAAGGAATCATAGGGGTGGTGCAGCAGCATATCGCCGCGGCGGATCATCTGGAAGATGTTTACCTCCGGCGAGAAGCCCTCTGGCAGCTTGGGCAGGTAGGGCGGGTATTTCAGCTCTGGGCGGTCAAGCGCGGCCAGCTCGAACAAGTTGGCGCTGCCCAGCGCCCCTTCGATCATGTACAGGTGGCTGTCGGGGCGCACTTCCAGCCCATCCAACAGGCGGCTGAGCATCTCTTGGCTGATGTCGCGCGGGACGCTGACGCGCACCAGCGAGCCAAAGCGCCGATCCTTCACGCCTTGTTCGATGATGGCCATCACGTCGACCGGGTCGTCCTCGTCGTCGGTCGTGCTTTCAAAGTGTTCTTGTTCGTGTTCATAGTCGATGTCGGCGTCGCGCAGGACGCGGAAGGGAGTGGCCTCCAGCACGCGCATCCCGGGGAACAAGTCGTCGAGGTTGTTCATGATGAGGTCTTCGACGTAGATGAAAATCTGATCGAGCAGCACAGTGCCGGCGTAGCGCTCGACGACTTTGTTCACGTTGATGAGGCGCGGGAGGATGTCCGGCACGGGGACTTTGATCCGCGCAAACTCGGGGTCATCGTCGGGCGTGCGCTCCAACATGACGCCGAGGTTCAGGCTGAGGTTGCTGATGAAGGGGAAGGGGCGCGCGTGATCCACCGCCAGCGGCGTCAGCACAGGGAACACCTGCTCGTTGAAGTAATCGCCCAGCGCGGCTTGCGTCTCACTTGGCAGGTCAACGAAGCGCTTGATGTAGATGCCGTGCTGTTCCAACTCAGCGAAGAGCTGCGTCATCAAGCGGCGCTGTTCCTCGATGATGTCCATCACTTCCTCGCGGATACGGCGCAGCAGCGCCTGCGGGGTGTAGCCGTCGGGACGTGGGGTGGTCGTGCCCAGCTTGATCTTTTGGATATAAGCGGCCACGCGCACCATGAAGAACTCGTCTAAGTTGTTACCTACAATGGCGATGAACTTCACGCGCTCCAACAGGGGGATGCTCGGGTCGTCGGCCAATGCGAGCACGCGGCGCTGAAATTGCAGGTTGCTCAGCTCACGGTTGATGTACGTGTCGGGGTTCAGCTCGACAGTTGGCGCGGTCATGCGAAAAACGCTCACAGCGTGACAAGCGAGTAAATTGTTTTTGAGTGTAGCACCAATTTGCTAAAAGAGGATTAAGTTTCCTGTGCGGGAAGGGTCTAAATCACTGGTGATGGCCTTGCCCCCTGCACCTCATCCCTTGTGCTAGGTTGAACGCCGGACGCTGAAGCATCTGGCCAAAGCGCGCCAGCCAGAAGCTTGAGCCTCTGGCGCACGGCCACCCTCTGCTGCGGCTGAGACACTCCCGCAGGGCAGGGCGTGTCTGATGCCCCTCACCCCCTGTCCCCTCTCCCACGCGCCGCTGCGCGGCTGGGGCGAGGGGATGAGGCCTCACCCCTCAATCCCCTCTCCGGGCGGAGAGGGGACTTTTGCCCCTTCTCCTTCGGGAGAAGGGGCTGGGGATGAGGCCAGCTTCTCCGAGGGGAATGAGGCTTGAGTACCATCATTCCGAGAAGAGATACTCCCCACGCAACACCCCCTGTCCCCTCTCCCACGCGCCGCTGCGCGGCTGGGGCGAGGGGGGCTGCCCTCACCCCCTGTCCCCCAAAAATAACGGGCGGAGGTTCATCTCCGCCCGTCCCGTTACAACGCGCCAGTTGAGGCTAGTATTCGAGATGACTGCTGAGGGTGAGGCGCTTACGGAAGACCCAGTAAGTCCACCCTTGATACAGCAGCACCAGAGGAACGAAGAACAGCGCAATGCCCGTCATGATCGAGAGTGTGTAAGGTGTACTGGACGCGTTGTAGACCGTCAGGCTGAAAGCCGGGTCAATCGATGACGGCATTACATTGGGGAACAGGCTGCTGAACAGAAGCACCACCACCCCAACAATCGTCAGACCGTTGGCGATGAAGGCCAGTCCATACCGCCTGCGGAACACAGCATAACCGGTGGCCACGAGGGCCGCCACCGCCGCCAGCAGCGCGATCACCTGCACCACGTTCACGCTGGCGAACATGGTCGTCTCGACGAAGCTGAAGGCCACAAACAGCACCGTGAGGATGAGCGCCGCCAGCCACGCAGGCGTGAGCAGCGCCTGCACGCGCCCACGGATCGGCTCATCGACTTTGAGTTCAAGGAACAGCGCCCCGTGCAGCACGAACAGCGCCAGCGTCACCACCCCGCCCAGCAGGGCGTAGGGGTTGAGCAGGTCAAAGAAGCTGCCAACGTAGTTCATGCTCGCGTCGATGGCCAGCCCGCGCACGATGTTGGCGAAAGCCACGCCGAACAAGACGGCGGGCAGCAGGCTGCCGACGAAGATCGCATAATCCCATGCGAGCCGCCAGCGCGCGCCTTCCATCTTGCTGCGGAACTCGAAGGCCACCCCGCGCACGATCAGCCCCAGCAGGATCAAGAACAGCGGCAGGTAGAACCCGCTGAACATGGTGGCGTACCAGTGCGGGAAGGCGGCGAACATCGCCCCGCCCGCCGTCAGCAGCCAGACTTCGTTGGCGTCCCACACCGGCCCGATGCTGTTGATGACGACGCGGCGCTCGGTGTCACCTTTGCTGACGAACGGCAGCAGGATGCCGACGCCATAGTCAAAGCCTTCAAGGAAGAAGAAGCCGATAAACAGCACGGCGATCAAGATAAACCAGAGTTCGTTGAGCTGCATGTCCATTCGCTCCTATACGCTCACACTAGTAACTGACGACGGGGGCCGGCTGCGGTTCAGGTTGGAGGTCTTCTTCGGGGCGGGCAGGCGTGAGGCCAGCGCTGCCATACTTCCACAGCAGCCACAAGTCCACCGCCATCAGCACCCCATAGACCACGGTGAAGCCCACCAACGTAATCCACAGCATGGCCACGGTGACGTTGGGCGAGACGGCTTCTTCGATCCGCATTTCACCAAAGACGATCCACGGTTGACGGCCAAACTCCGTCAGCAGCCAGCCGGTCGTGTTGGCCAGATAGGGCAGCACAATCGCCAGCACCATCACGCGCAGGTAGAAGGCCTGCTGCAAGATCGTCCCACGGAAGCGGAACCACAGCCCCGCCAAGATCAGCAGGAACATCGCCACGCCCGCGCCGACCATCGCGCGGAAGCTCCAGTACGTCAGCCAGATGGCGGGCGGCGCGTAGTCAATCGCGCTCAGGTTATAGCGCGCGGCGTATTCTTCGTTGTAGCGATCCCCAAACTGGGCGACGTATTCAGCGTTGAGGCTGTTAATGCCGCGCACCAAGCCGTTGGGCGTGTCATAGGTGAGGAAGCTCAACAGTGAGGGGATGCGGATGTTGATGATCGAATCGCGCGCTTGCTCGTCGCCAATTTGGAACATCGAGAGGGCTGCGGGGTCTTCGTCGTGCCACAGGCCTTCCGCAGCGGCCAGCTTCATCGGCTGGTAGCGCGCCATGTTCTGCCCCTGCGCGTGCCCCGCGATCATCGTGCCGACGATGGCCACCAGCCCAAACACCAGCGCGATGTTGAACGACCGCTGGAACATCCACGTGTTTTCGGCGGTTTGGCGGCGATGGCGCAGCAGGTGGAAGGCGCTCACGCCTAAGACGAAGAACGCGCCCGTCGTGAAGCCGCCCAGCACCACATGCGGGTATTGCAGCAGCACGTTGGGGTTGGTGATGAGGGCGAGGAAGTCGGTCATCGTGGCGCGGCCGTCCACCACCGTGTAGCCCACCGGGTTCTGCATGAAGCTGTTGGCCACGAGGATCCAGAAGGCCGAGATGTTCGCGCCGATGGCCGCCAGCCAGATGGTGGCGAGGTGAACTTTTTTGGGCAGCTTGTCCCAGCCGAAGATCCACAAGCCGAGGAAGGTGGACTCGAGGAAGAAGGCCATGAGCGCCTCGACCGCCAGCGGCGCGCCGAAGATATCGCCCACGAAGCGCGAGTATTCCGACCAGTTCATGCCGAATTGGAACTCTTGCACGATGCCGGTCACGATGCCCATCGCGAAGTTGATGAGGAACAGCTTGCCCCAGAACTTCGTCATCTGCTTGTAGCGCTCATCGTTCGTGCGCACATAGAGGGTGTGCATAATGGCCACGAGGATCGACAACCCCAACGTCAGCGGGACGAAGAAGAAGTGATACACCGTGGTAACGGCAAACTGCATGCGTGAAAGCTCAAGAACATCCATAAACGCCGCTCCTGCAAACTTTGAAATTCCACTGAATACGGTTGCAGTCATTGTCGCCCAGATATGAGCGCTGCATTAGTGACCTGCGTCACATGTGGCGATGACAAACGTCACACGCTGCTGAGCGCCACGCAGCGCACGCCGAGCCGCCCCAGCAGCGGGCTAGCTTGATGCGCCAGCAAGATCACCGTGCGCTCGCCCGCCTGCTGGAAGATGGTGGTCAGCACGGCCTCGGCGGTGGCGGGGTCGAGGTGAGCGGTCGGCTCATCGAGGATGAGGATGGGGGCATGGCGCAGCAGGGCACGGGCGAGCGCGACGCGCTGGCGCTGCCCCCCGCTGAGCTGCACCCCGTCCTCGCCTGCGAGGGTGTCGTAGCCCTGCGGCAGCGTTTGAATAAAGTCGTGGATTTCAGCGCGGCGCGCGGCCTCTTCCACGTCCGCATCGGCGGCGTCGGGGCGGCCAATGCGGATGTTCTCACGTAGGGTGGTGTTGAAGAGCGCGGTACGCTGCTCCATCACGGCGATAGCCGCGCGCGCGCCTTCCTGCGTGTAGGCGCGCAGGTCGTGCCCGCCCAGCTGAATGTCACCCGCCTCGTAGTCGTAGAAACGCGCCAGCAGGTGGATCAACGTGGACTTGCCCGCGCCGCTCGGGGCCAGCAGCGCCACCCGCTCGCCTGAGGCCACCGTGAGGTTGAAGCGCTCAAACACCGGCGGCCGCTGTGTCCCATCATCGGACGGGTAGCGGAAGGTCAGATCGCGGATGACCAGCGAGCCATCGCGCGGAACCACCGACACCGTCACCGTGTCCACAACGGCGGGCGGCGTGTCCATCAAGGTGAACAGGCGGCGCGCCGCGCTGAGGTTGGCGCTCAGGGCGTGGGCGGCGGGCGTCAGCGGGGTAATGGCCTCAAACGCCGCCACGGTGGCCAGCGCCAGCGTCGCCAGCAGCACGCCGTCCACCCGTGCGAGCGCCACAAACAACACCGCCAAGCCTGCCCCCTGCACCACGATCACGTTGAGCGCATTGTGCAGCCCATCCCAACGGGCGATGCGCCGCTCGTGGGCGGCCAGCTCCGCCAGCAGCGCCTCTACCCGCGCCTGATGCCGCTCCCCGCCGCCGTAGATCAACAGCTCGGCCATGCCCTGCGCTCGCTCCGTCATGAGCGCGCTCAACTCGGCTTGGAGCGCCACGCGCCGCGCCCCCAAGCGCCGCCCGCTGGCCCACGCCAGCAGCGGCAGCAGGGTCATCCCGACGATGAACCACGCCAGCGCCATCAGCGCGCTGGGGCCGTCGAAGAAGCCGATCAACGCGGTCGTCCCCAGCGTGACGAGGATTGCCACCAGCGGCGGGGCCATCCCGCGCAGGTAGACGTTCTGCAAGTTGTCGACATCGCCCACGATCCGCGCGAGCAGGTCACCAGTGCGCTGGCGCGAGAGGCCAGCAGGGGCCAGCGGCTCCAGCGCGGCGTAGAACTGCACTCGCAGGTGCGACAGCAGGCGGAAGGTGACATCGTGCGAGACGAGCCGCTCCAAGTAGCGCATCACCCCGCGCGAAACGCCGAACGCCCGCACCAACACCGGCGCGACCGACAGCTCCGCAATTGAGGGCATGAGCGCCGCTTTGGAGAGCATCCACGCGGACGTGGCCATGAGCGCGACGCTGCTGCCAATCGTCAGCACGCCGAACAGCAGCGCCAGCAGCATCAAACCGGCGAAGGGCTTCATCAACCTGAGCAGACGGGGAAGGGTATAAGTCGCAGTCATGGGTTAGGTCATCTCCAAAATCGTTGTCCCTCTAGCGCCGGACGCTGAAACATCCGACTAAGACATGTCACAAAAAAGGCCTCACCCCGGAACCTACGGTTCCTGTCCCTCTCCTGTAGAGAGGGGCAGCCGCTGCTGTGCGGCCCCTTCTCCCACCGGAGAAAGGGGTTTGGGGATGAAGCCAATGGCCTGCATCACCCGCCCCTCGCGCACCTCGTAGACTGCGTCGGCATGGACGATGGCGCTGGGGCGATGGGCGATGCTGACGACCGTCCGACCGTGCATGAGGCGGCGCAGCGCATCGACCACTTGGGCTTCGCTGGCCGCGTCGAGGTTGGCCGTCGGCTCGTCGAGGATGAGCAGCGGCGCATCTTTCAAGAAAGCGCGCGCGATGGCGATCCGCTGGGCCTGCCCCCCGCTGAGCAGCGCCCCGCGCTCGCCGATGGGCGTGTCGTAGCCCTGCGGCAGGGCAGCGATGAAGTCATGGGCGTGGGCGGCCTGCGCAGCGGCGATCACGTCTGCGTCGCTGGCCTCAGGCCGCCCCATGCGGATGTTCTCGGCGATGGTAGCGTTGAACAGGTAGGGCTTCTGGGAGACCCACGCGATCTGGCCGCGCCACGCTGCCACATCGACTTGTTCCAGCGGCAGCCCGTCTAGCGTAATCTGGCCGTGCGTGGGCGCGATGAAGCGCAGCAGCAGCGCCGCCAGCGTGCTTTTGCCGCCGCCGCTGGGGCCAACCAGCGCCACATGCTGCCCGCGCTGGATCGTCAGCGCCGCGCCGCGCAGGGCGGGGCGCTCCGGCACGTAGGCAAAGTGGACATCCTCTATTGTGATCGTCTGCCACTGGGGGACGGGCTGCTGGCCTGCTTCCACCGGCAGCGGCGTATCCAGCACTTGATAGAGGCGCTCCGCGGCGGCCGCCCCTTCCGTCCCGCTGTGGAAGCGCGCGCCCAACGTCCGCAGCGGCATATAAAACTCCGGCGCGATCACCAGCAAGAACAGCGCATGCTCGAACAGCAGCCCGCCGTACAAGAGCCGCACGCCAATCTCCACAGCGACGATGGCGACGCTCAGCGTGGCGAGCAGCTCCAACGAGAGCGCCGAGAGGAACGCCACCCGCAGCACGCCCATCGTGGCCACGCGGAAGCTCTCGGTGATGCTGCGGATCGTCGTGATCTGATGGCGGCTGCGGTTGAGCAGGCGCAGCGTGCTGAGGCCGCGCATCACGTCGGCGAAGTGTGCGCCGAGCAGGCTCATGCGGCTGTGCTGGCGGCGGGCCAGCTCCCCCGCGGCCATGCCGATGAGCGCCATGAACAGCGGGATGAGCGGCGCGGTGAACAGCATGACGAAGAACGTCAGCGCGTCTAACGGCAGCACGACGAAGATGATGCACAGCGGGATGAGCGCCGCCGCGAGCACGGCGGGCAGATACTCGCGGTAGTACGTGTCGAGCTTTTCGACGCCGTCCACCAGCGTGGTGACGAGTTCGCCGCTGCGTTCCCCGTGCAGATAGGCGGGGCCGAGCGCGCTGAGGTGGCGCAAAACGCGCTGGCGCAGATGAGCCTTGACGCGCGTCGCCACGTGCGCTGCCGCCAGCGTGCTGGCGTAGGTGGTCAGCGCCCGCCCTGCCACCCCCACGAGCGCCCATCCGAACCACTCGAGCACCGCACCCGGCGGCTGGCCGAGCAGAAAGACGCGGTTGATGATCTGCGCAAACGACCACGCTTGCAGCATCAAGAACAGCGCGGCGGCCACCTGCATCAGCACGGTCAGCCGAAAGCTGCCGCGGGCGACGCTCAGCTCAGCCCAAAGGCGTTTCTTCATAAGTCACTATCCACCATGATCGACGATGCGTTGCTCTCATCATAGCTTAAGCTGCGGCAGCGCTTAGTGACGGGCGTCACAGTTTGGGGTGACAGTTGTCTTGTTCAAAGTACCGAGGGGCGAGTACCGAGAACCGAGGGGCGAGCAGGGGCGAGGCCTCTGAACGTCGTCATCACAACACCAACCACATGGTCGACCATTTGTTCTATTCTTTGCCTGACAACGGCCTTACGCTAGAGCGTGACCCGCTCATCCCATCGGAGGCCGCCATGTGGCAGATGTTCGCCAGCTTGTTCACCAACCGTCAGACGCTGCGCCGCAGCGTGCCCCACATCCACGTGATCGCCGCACAGGATGCGCCGCAGTCCACGCCAACGCTGCCGCAGCACGGGCAGGCCTACGAAAGTTCCGCGTATGTGTACGCGGCGGTGAACCGCATCGCCGAGGCGTGCGCGCTCGTGCCGCTGCGCTTGTATCAAGAGCGCCCCGATGGCACGCGCCAGCAGATCGCCCGTCACCCGTTTCTTGAGCTGCTGCGCAACCCCAACCCGACGCTCTCGCAGTTTGAGCTGTTCGAGCAGACGGTGGGCATGTTGGAGCTGACGGGCAACGCCTACTGGTACATCGCCGGCGACGCGCAGGGCCGCCCATCGGAAATCTGGACGCTGCGGCCTGACCGCGTGTCGATCGTCCCTGACCCTGAACGTTACATCAAAGGCTACCTCTACGAGGCCAACGGCCAGCACATCGCGCTGGAGCCGGTCGAGGTGATCCACTTCAAGCGCTGGCATCCGTCGAACGACTACTACGGCCTCTCTGCGCTGGCAGCGGCGCGGGTGGCCGTGCAGGCTGACAGAGCGATGGCGCAGTGGAACGCCAACACCTTCGGGCGCGATTACGGCGTACCTGCGGGCATCCTCGCCATCAAAGACAACATCCCAGACCGCGACTTTGAACGCCTGAAACACGAATGGCGCAGCAGCTACGGCAGCGGCCAACGGCGCACCGCCTTCCTGCGCGGCGGGCAGATGGAGTGGATCCACATCGGCCTGAATCACACAGAACTCGACTTTTTGAACGGCCGCAAGGCCAACCGCGAGGAAATTTTGACGATCTTCGGCGTGCCGCTGGGCATTCTGAGCGAGAACGCCACCGAGGCCAACGCCATCGTCGCCGAACGCATCTTCATCGAGCGCACGCTCTACCCTAAGCTGGTGCGGCTGGCGCAGCGCATCACCCAAGAGCTGCTGCCCTTCTACGGCGCGGGCTTGATCGCCGAGTTTGAGGACATCCGCCCGACGGACGCGCGCCTGCGGCTGGACGAGATCGACACAGCGCGCGGCATCCTGACGGTGGACGAAATCCGCCAGCGCTACTACCAGCTCCCGCCGTTGGAAAAAGAGCACGACAGCAGCGCCCGGGGCTAAAGCCACGGGCTGGGGCGCGCTTTAGCTGGATGCTTCAGCGTCCGGTGGTGAGTGGGCACAGCACGCCGCGCCCCTACTGACCCCTATCCACTTGTGGGCGATGCATGCATCGCCCCTACAATGAGGTGATGCTTCCTATGCCACGCCGCAAAACGCCGCGCCCGCCTGCGCCGCTGCCCACGCTTCACCCTGCCCAGCAGGCCGTCTTCGACAGCCGCGCGCGCTTTCGCGTGGTGGTGTGCGGCCGCCGCTGGGGCAAGACGGAACTGGGCAAGGCGTTGGTGCTGGCGCGCCTCAGCGCGGGCGATCAGCGCGTGTGGTGGCTGGCCCCCACGCGCACGATGGCCTCGCAAGTCTGGCGCGACCTCAAGCGCCACCTCGACCAGCGCGACGACCTCAGCATTGACGTAAGCGAACGTCACGTTGAGTTCGACGCGGGCGGTTGGCTGGACATCCGCAGCACGCACACACCCGACTATCTGCGCGGGGCTGGGCTGGACTTTGCCGTGATGGACGAGGCCGCTTTCATGAAGCCCACCGTCTGGCCGGAGGTGGTGCGCCCGATGCTGCTCGACCGGCGCGGCGGCGCGTTGTTCATCAGCACGCCCAACGGTCACAACTGGTTCTACGACGTGTATCGTCACGCGCTGGAAGACCCCGAGTGGGCGACGTTCCACTATCCCACCAGCAGCAGCCCGCTCATCGACCCAGCCGACTTGGCCGCCATCCGCGCCTCGACGATTGAGCGCATCTGGCGGCAAGAATACGAAGCCGAGTTTATCGACGGCAGCGGGCAGGTCTTTCGTCACCTTCGGGAGGCGGCCACGGCTTCCCCGTCTGCGCCCGAGTGCGTCGTGCACGCCGTCGCTGGGGTGGATTGGGGGCGTGAGGGCGACTACACGGCCATCGTGGTGCTGGACGCTGAGACGCGCACTATGCTCGACATCGACCGCTTTCACCAAGTGGGCTGGGAGCTTCAGCGCAGCCGTTTAACCGCGCTGTGTGCGCGCTGGAACGTGCAGACCGTCCTCGCAGAGGCCAACAGCATCGGCAGCGTCAACATTGAAGCGTTGGAGCGCGACGGGCTGCCCATCGTGCCCTTCACCATGACGAGCCGCAGCAAACCCCCGCTGATCGACGCGCTCGCGCTGGCGCTTGAGACGGGCCAGCTCCGCTTGCTGCCAGATGAGACGCTGCTGCACGAGCTGGCGGCCTATCGCACGCGCCGCAGCCCCAGCGGCCTATGGCAGTACAGCGCTCCCAGCGGCGGGCATGACGACTGCGTGATCGCGCTGGCGCTGGCGTGGCGCGCGGCCCAACAGCCCACACTGCGGGTTGATTTCGCCTGAGCGCTCACTACTCGCGCGGGGGCGCGCACGAATCGCGGATGATGAGTTCCACCGGGTAGATGATCTCTTGTACTGGTAGATTGGTATCCCCGTTGACGCGCTGGATGAGCAGGTTGGCCGCCTCATAGCCCAGCGCGTAAGGCTCCTGCACGGCCACCGTGATGAACGGCTTGCGATAGAAGCCGTAGGGCAGGTCGTCAAAGCTCACGACCGACATATCCTCTGGGACGCGCAGGCCGTGCTCATCCAGCGCCTTCAGCACGCCGGTGGCGATGAAGTTGTTCCCCGCGAACAGCGCCGTTGGCCGGGTTGCGGCGCTGCGCAGCGCGGCGCAGGTGGCGTGATAGCCCGTCTCATGTTGATAGCCACCGTGATGAATGAGCCGCTCATCAGGGGTGATCCCAGCCTCTTCCAACGCCATGAGGTAGCCCTCTAGGCGCTCTCGACCAGTGGAGACGACCGTCGGCGCGGTGATGATGGCGATGCGCTGATGCCCCAGCGCGATCAAGTGCCTAGTGAGCAGGTAGGCCCCCGTCACCGAATCGCTGCGGACGCTGTCGGCGTGGACGTTGGGCAGCACGCGGTCGATCAGCACGTAGGGCACGCCCTGCTTCTCGATGCGGGCGATGCTGGCGCGGTCGTCGCCTGTGGGGGCCAGCAAGAAGCCGTCGATCTGCTTTTGCAGCAGCACGTTGACATAATCGGCGAATTTGTCCTGCTTCTCGTCGGTGTTGCACAGGATGATGTTCAGCCCGTGGTAGCTGCTGGCGTCCTCTGCGCCGCGTGTGACGGTCGTCCAGAAGGGGTTGGTGATGTCCGAGACGAGCATCGCCAGCATGTTGGTCTTTTTGAAGCGCAGGCTGCGCGAGATGCTGTTGGGGACGTAGTGCAGCGTGTCAATGGCGGATAGCACGCGCTCGCGCGTTTCGGGGCTGATGTAGCTGGTGTTGTTGATCACCCGTGAGACCGTGATGGGCGCAACGCCTGCCAAGCGCGCCACATCGCGGATGGTCGGCTGTCGTCCTGCTGCGTCGCTGCCGCCGTTGGTGGGTGTCTTCACGAGTGGTCTCATTTCTCAGCGTGTTTCATCGGTGGATGAAGGTCGGTGTGGGTGAACGTCCTATGAGGTTATGCCCTTTCGACTTAAACGCCAGATGAAAAACTGCCGAAATCACTTGTAATGATTTGACATGATTTTCAAAAGCTGGCTATAATCAATTGTATGGTACCGATACCATATCCGCTAGCCCCATCTTTCCTCCGGGTGGGGCAGCGGATCGGGCAAGGCACTTGTATCGTCCACCTTAAGCTGTTGGGAGGTGCGAACGCTCAAACTTAGATCAATAGAGAAACCACTCGTCCGTATCGGCATTACTTGTTTTTTTAAGGAGATTGTTGTGATGAGAAAACTTAGAGGGTTGCTCAGCGCCGTGGTCGGCGCTGCGGTCGTCGCTAATGCGCTGACCTTTGCTGTCGCGCAGGACAAGCCGTATGAAGGTGTTGTGATCGACGTGCTGACGTTCACCGGCCCGCAAATTGCGGAGCCGCTGCAACGCCGCGCCCCCGACTTTGCCGAGCTGACCGGCGCGACGATCAACGTCGTTACCGTCCCCTTCGGCGACCTGTATCAAACCATCCTCACCGACCAAGCCACCGGCACGAACAGCTACGAGGCCTTCGTGTTCGCCCCGCAGTGGATGGTCGACTACATCGTCCCGGGCTATCTGGAGGACTTGACCGACTACGTGGCCAACGACCCCGACCTGCAGTGGGAGGATGTGGCGCAGTTCTTCCGTGAGTTCAGCTCGACGTATCAAGGCCGCATCTTCACCATCCCGCTCGACGGTGACTTCCACATGGTCTACTTCCGCTCGGATGTTTTGGAGGCCGCTGGCTTGCAGCCGCCCACCACATGGGACGAATACCTCGCCGTGGCCGAGGCCGTCCACGGGACAGACATGAACGGCGACGGTGAAGCGGACTTCGGCTCGTGCATCGCTAAGGCGCGCGGCGAGCAAGGCTACTGGTGGATCCACTCCATCGCCAGCCCCTTCTTGCAGACGCAGGGCACATCACAGGGCGTGTTCTTCGACACCGAGACGTTTGAGCCGCTGGTGAACAACCCGGGCTTCATCCGCGCCCTTGAAATCTACAAGGCCACGACCGCCTTCGGCCCGCCCAACGAGCTGAACATCGGCGTGGGCGACACGCGCAGCCTGTTCAGCGCTGGCCGCTGCGCGCTGACGCTCGACTGGGGCGATATCGGCCCGCTCTCGGTGGATCCTGAAATCTCCGTCGTGAAAGACTTGGTGGGTGCGGTCATCACCCCCGGCTCGCGTGAGGTGCTGGATCGCGCGACCAACACACTCGTCCCCTGCGATGAGACCACCTGCCCCTTCGCCATCAACGGCGTGAACCATGCCCCGTTCGCGGCCTTTGGCGGCTGGTCGGGTGGTGTGAGCGCCGCGGCTGACCCGCTGGTGAAGGAAGCAGCCTACGCCTTCTTCAGCTACATGGCGCAGCCCGCCCAAGCCAACGTCGACGTGACCATCGGGCGCACCGGCTTCAACCCCTATCGCCTGTCTCAATTTGCTGACCTCACGCCGTGGATCGAAGCAGGCTTCAGCGAAGACGGCGCGCGGAACTACCTCGGCGCGATTGAGGCCAGCCTCGCCAGCCCCAACTTCGTCCTCGACCTGCGCATCCCGCAGAACCAGCGCTATCAGCAGGTCGTCCTCGACGAAGTGCTGAGCCGCTTCTTGGCCGGTGAGCTGACCGCCGAAGAAGCCGCAGACGAGATCGCCATGCGCTGGAACGAACTCTCAGACGACATCGGGCGCGAGGCTCAGTTTGAGGCCTACCTCGGCACTATCGGCGCACAGTAAAAACTGCCCCTTAGGGGTGGGGCGCAGGCCTCACCCCTTTTTCATCCTCTCACTGGACTGTATGGAGAATCACATGCTGGCTGACGCTCGTGATCCTGCCAAACCCAAGACGCCCGCTCTGGCCGCACCCACGCTCTTGATGCGCCTGCAAGGGGACAACGTCGCGCGGATGGTCTTTCTGCTGCCATCGGTGCTGCTGGTGCTGTTCTTGGCGGTGTTCCCGCTGCTGGCATCGCTGTATCTGTCCGTCTCGCGCGTGCAGTTGGTGCGCGGCGGCTTCAACATTGAATTCATCGGCCTGCGCAACTTTGAACGCCTGCTCAGCGGCAGCGAGCAGCGGCGCTTTCTCGGCCGCTTTACCGAGTTCAACTTTGAGCATTGGCTGGTGCTGGGCGCAGTCGTGCTCGTCATGGTGCTGATGCTGGTCAACTATGTGCGCAGCCCGCGCTTCAAGTGGACGGGCATCCCGATCCGCTTGGTGGCGATAGCCTTCGGCACAGCGCTCACCTATCTGTTCTTGGCGACGCTCACCGGCCGCGGCCTGCCCGGGACGTTGGTCGTCACGATGATCTTCGTGTTCGCGGGGGTCACGCTGCAATATCTGCTGGGGCTGGGCTTGGCCATGCTGCTGACGCAGGAACTGCCCGGCAAGCGTTTCTTCCGCATCATCTTCCTGCTGCCGATGATGATCACGCCGGTCGGGATCGCCTTCCTGTTCCGCATGATGACCGACACGCTGCAAGGGCCGCTCGCGCCGCTGTGGGCGCTGGTGGGGCTGCGCAACTTTAGCTGGGTGGAAACGGCCGAGGGCGCGCGCTTGGCCGTGGTCATCGGCGACACGTGGCAGTGGACGCCGTTCATGTTCATCATCCTGCTGGCGGCGTTGGAGGGCGTCTCGCGCGAGACGATTGAGGCCGCGCTGGTGGACGGGGCCAACCGCGTCCAGTTGTTCTTCAACATCATCCTGCCAGAGATTTTGCCCGTCAGCATCACGCTCATCCTTATCCGCATTATCGAGTCGTTCAAGATTATTGACATGCCGCAGGTGCTGACGCGCGGCGGCCCGGGGACGGCCACCGAGCCGGTCAGCCTGCATGCCTATAACATCTGGCGGGCGGGCGATTGGGGCGGCAGCGCGGCGCTGTCTTACCTGCTGCTCATCATCGTGACGTTTGTCGCGCTGGTGTTCGTGAACAGCGTGCGCCGCCGCGTGCTGGAGTGGGTGTAAAGGGAGGGCTGAAACCAATGTGCCACCTGCTGACATTGACCACTGCCACCCCCCGTAAGTCCCCTCTCGACGGGAGAGGGGATCTAGGGGTGAGGCCCGCTCTAGAGGAGGCCACGCTATGTTGAAACGTTTCTTCGCTACCACCAGCCCCTTTGCGCCTTCGCCCGCGTGGCGCGTCTTTTCGTATGCGCTGCTGCTCTTCTGGGCAGTCGTGGTGCTGTTCCCGCTGTATTGGCTGGTGATCACGTCGTTCAAGCTGCCCATCGACGTGAGCCAAGGCCCCAAGTACATCCCGTTTGTGGATTTTCAACCGTCGCTCCACGCATGGGAGTACATCCTGTTCGATCAAGGCGTGACGGTGACGCGGCCTTACACCAACACGATCATCGTCGGCCTCTGGAGCGCGCTGGTCTCGCTGGTGGTGGGGTCGCTGGCCTCGTATGGCCTGACGCGCTTCACCTATCGCCCCAAGCCGGCGCTGGTGGGGGTGTTCCTTGCGCTGGCGGTGGGGGCGCTGGCGGCGGTGATCGCGGGTGTGCCGCCGCTGGTGGCGGTGGCAGCGGCAATCGTGCTGTTCTTCTTGATCGCCCAGACCATCGGACGGCGCTTCAAAGGGACGCTGACCAACAACGACATCGCCTTCTGGCTCATCTCGCAGCGTATGCTGCCGCCCGTGGCCGTCGTCATCCCGATTTATCTGGTGTATCAGCAGCTTGGCTTGCTCAACACCCACGCCGCGCTCATCATCACCTACACGACGATCAACCTGCCGCTGGTGATCTGGTTCATGCGCGATTACTTTGCCAGCATCCCGTTCGAGCTGGAGGAAAGCGCCTTTATCGACGGCGCGTCGCGCTATCAGGTGTTCTATCGGATCATCTTGCCGCTTTCGACGCCGGGCTTGATCGCCACGTTTTTGATCGTGCTGGTCTTCTCGTGGAACGAGTACATCCTCGCGCTGTTCCTGACGGGGGCAGACACGCAAACCATGCCGATGCTGGTGGTGGCGCAGAACGCAACGCGCGGCCCGCAGTGGTGGAACATCTCGGTGTTGGTGGTGCTGATGATCGCCCCGATTACGATCATGGCGCTGTTTTTAGAGCGCTACATCGCCAAGGGGATCTTGGTGGGCGCGGTGAAGGGCTAGCAGGGCTGGGTTAGGCTGCACGAAAGGCGCACGCTTCATGAAGCAGTTCATCCTCGCCCATGATCTGGGCACGACTGGCAACAAGGCGACGCTCTACGACCGCGCGGGGCGGTTGGTGGGCAGCGCCTTCCACGCTTACGACACTGAGTACGCCCACACCGGCTGGGCAGAGCAAAACCCCGACGACTGGTGGCGGGCGGTGTGCGGCTCCACGCGCGAGCTGCTCATGCGCACGTCCACCCGCCCAGACGACGTGGCCTGCATCTCGTTCAGCGGGCAGATGCAGGGCGTCGTTCCCCTCAAGGCCGATGGAACCCCGCTGCGCTCGGCCATTATCTGGGCGGATCAGCGCGCGGTGGAGCAAGTCCGCCGCTTGAGCGAGCGCATCCCGCCGTCCGAGGTGTACCGCATCACCGGCCATCGCCTGAGCGTGGCCTACTCGCTGCCCAAAATCCTGTGGATCCGCGATCACCAGCCCGAGATCTTCGCCGCCACCCACAAGTTCACCCACGCCAAGGACGCGATCATCGCGCGGCTGACCGGCGCATTTGTCACCGAGCCGTCCGACGCCAGCGGCATGAACCTGTACGATCTGGAGGGCGGCGCGTGGTCAGGGCGCATTTTAGAAGCCGCCGAACTCGACGATGCCAAGCTGCCGCACATCGTGCGCTCTGTGGACGTGGTGGGCGAAGTGCTGCCGAGCGTGGCGGAGGAAGTGGGCGTGCCAGCGGGGACGCCAGTCGTGGCGGGCGGCGGCGACGGGGCCTGCGCCTCGGTCGGCGCGGGGTCGGTCAGCGCCGGGGTGACGTACAGCTACGTCGGCTCCTCGTCGTGGATCGGCACAGCCACCCCCACCCCAATCTACGATCCGACCGAGCGCACCTTCACCTTTGGCCACGTCGTGCCCGGCCTGTTCATCCCAATGGGGACGATGCAGGCGGCGGGCGCGTCCTACCAGTGGGCGCGCGACCAGCTCGCGGGGTTGGAGCGGCAGTCGGCGCAGGCCTTGGGGGTCAGCCCCTACGCGCTGATGAACACCGTCGCGGAAGGCTCGCCAGCGGGGGCGAATGGGCTGCTGTTCCTGCCGTACCTGCTGGGGGAACGCGCCCCACGCTGGAACCCGAACGCCCGCGCCGCCTTTCTCGGCTTGACAATCCGCCACACGCACGCGGACATGCTGCGCGCCGTCATGGAGGGGGTGGCCTTCAACCTGCGCGTGATCTTGGAGGCGCTGACGGCGCAGTCCGGCGCGGTGGATGCGATCCGCGTGATCGGCGGCGGGACGAGCAGCCGCCTGTGGGCAAGCATCATGGCGGATGTCTACGGCGTGCCGCTGCACCGCTTAACCATCTTGGAGGAAGCCACCAGCATGGGCGCAGCGGTGATCGGCGGCGTGGCGGTCGGCCTCTACCCCGACTTCAACATCGCCGCACAGATGAACCCCGTTGCGGACGTGATCGCCCCCAACGCGGCACACCGCCCGCGCTACGACGCGCTGTATCGCGCGTTTGAGGCGGCCTATCACGCGCTAGTCCCTGTTTATGAGGCGCTGGCCGCGCTGGAGTAGGGCGGCGGCGCTTCAGTCATCGTGTGGGGGCGAGTCATGACTCGCCCTCTAGTAGAGAGAGCAGAATGTACCACCGGATAGGGGAGCGTCTACTGTGGAACAGATTTGAAGGCCGGGCGCTGAAGCATCCGGCCGCAGCGCGCCCCAGCCAGAGGCTTTGAGCCTCTGGCGTATCGTGGATGGAACATGCACTTGATCACAGCACCCACAAGGAGAACTTGACCCATGCTCACTACCAAACTGCTCCACCCTGAGATTTTGGCCACGCTGGGCGCATCCGGGCACGGCAGCGGCGTCTTGATCGCCGACGGCAACTACCCGTTCATCACCCGCGCCAACCCCGCCGCCAAGCGCGTCTACCTCAACTTGATGCCCGGCTTGGTGACCGTGACACAGGTGCTGGAGGCGCTCATCACGGCGATCCCGATTGAGACGGCCCACGTCATGGTGCGCGACGACGGCTCCGCGCCGCCCATCCACGCCGAGTTCAAGGCCATGCTGCCTGATGTGCCGTTTGAGCAGCACACGCGCTTCCCGTTCTACGACCTCGCGCGCGGCTCGGACGTGTCGCTGGTGATCGCCACCGGCGAGCAGCGCGTCTACGCCAACCTGCTGCTGACCATTGGCGTGGTGCAGCCCCCCAGCGCCTGAGGTGACCCTGTGCCCACCCCTATCATCATGCCCAAGCAGGGCAACACCGTTGAGCAAGTGCTGCTGGCGCGCTGGTTGAAGCGCGTCGGCGAGCGCGTCCAAGCGGGCGATGTGCTGTGCGAAGTCGAGACCGACAAAGCCGTGATGGAGGTCGAGAGCAGCGCCAGCGGCATCCTGCTGGAGACGTTCTACAAGGAAGGCGACACCGTGCCAGTCATGACGCAGATCGCGGTGATCGGCGAGGCAGGCGAAGCCGTCACCTCGCCGCCTGCCGCTGCGCCCGCCCCCATGCTGAGCAGCCCCCCGCAGCCGGTGACACCGCCGCGCCCTGCCCCCAACGGCGAACCCGTCGGCGTGTCGCCGCGTGCGCGCGCGCTGGCCGCCCAAAAAGGGATTGACCCCGCCGCGCTGCGCGGCACTGGGCCGGAAGGGCGGGTTATCGAGCGCGACGTGCTGGCCGCCGCCAACGCCTCCCCGTTGACGCCGCTGGCGCGCGCCCGGCTGAACGACCCCGCGCTGCAAGCGCCGCCGGAGGGCAGCGGCATCGGCGGGCGCGTCACCGCCCGCGATTTGATCCCTGCGCCGCCGCCCGCGCCGGTGGAGGCCGCCCCCGCGCTGATAGAACCCGCGCCTGCGCCCGCCGTCCCCGTCAGCGACGACGTGACGATCATTCCGCTGCGGGGGGTGCGCAAGGTCACCGCGGAGCGGATGCGCGCGTCGCTGCTCAACAGCGCCCAGCTCACGCTCAACGCCAGCGCCGACGCGCGCGCCCTGCAAGCGCTGCGCCAGCGCTTCAAGGCCAGCCCTGAGGCGCTCGGCTTGCGCAGCGTGACCATCAACGACTTGGTGCTGTTCGCCGTCGCGCGCACGCTGCCCAACCATCCTGACCTCAACGCCACGCTCGACCTGCCAGCCGGCGAGATCACGCAGCACAAGCGGGTGCACCTCGGGATGGCGGTCGATACGCCGCGCGGCCTGCTCGTGCCGGTCATCCGCGACGCGCACACGCTGAGCTTGAAGGCGCTCGCCGACGCGGCCAGCGCGCTGGCGGACAAAGCACAGAGCGGCAAGCTCACACCGGATGAGATGCAGGGCGGGACGTTCACCGTCAGCAACTTGGGCGGCTTCGGGATCGAGAGCTTCACGCCCGTCATCAACCCGCCGCAGGTCGCCATCCTCGGCGTGGGCAACATCAACCTCAAGCCTGTCATGGTCGAGGGTGACGTGCAGCACATCCCGCACCTCGGCCTCTCGCTGACGGTCGATCATCAAGTGGTGGACGGCGCGCCCGGCGCGCGCTTCCTGCGCGATCTGGCCGCGGCGCTCGCCCAAATTGACCTGCTGCTGGCGTTGTGAGGAGGCCACCATGACCCCAACGGACTACGACGTAATCATCATCGGGGGCGGGCCGGGCGGCTATGTCGCGGCGGATCGGCTGGGGGTGCGCGGCTTTCGCGTCCTGTTGATCGAACGCGACCAGCTGGGCGGGGTGTGCCTCAACGCGGGCTGCATCCCGACCAAAGCGCTGCTGCACGCGGCCAAGCTCTACACGCAGGCGCTCAACGCCAGCAAGTACGGCGTGGAGATTCGCTCGGCGCGCTTCAACTGGGCAGCAGCCCAAGAGCGCAAGGCCAGCGTCGTCGCCAACCTGCGCGATGGCGTGGCCTATCAGATGGGCCGCCGCAGCGTGACCGTCGTCAGCGGCGCGGCGCACGTGCTGGATCGCCAGACGGTCGCCGTGGACGACGTGCGCTACCGCGCCCAGCAGCTCATCATCGCCACCGGGGCCAGCCCGTACATCCCCGACCTGCCCGGCGTTGACCTGCCGCACGTCCACACGACCACCGGCATCCTCAGCCTAGAGAAGCTGCCGCGGCATCTGGTGGTGCTGGGCGGCGGGGCGATTGCGCTGGGCGTGGCGACGATCTTCGGGCTGGTGGGGGTCAACGTCCACGTGGTGGAGGCGGGCGCGCAGCTGCTGCCGACGTTGGACGGCGAGCTGACCGCCATGCTGGCGCAAGAGCTGGCCGCGCAGAATATCGTCCTGCACTTGAGCACCCAAGCGACCGCCATCACGCCCAAAGCGGTGCAGTGCCGCAAGCCAGACGGCGCGTTCAGCCTGCCCGCCGACGCGGTGCTGCTGTGCCTTGAGCGCCGCCCCAACGTGGACGGGCTGGGGCTGGAGCGCATCGACCTTGACTACAGCGACGCAGGCGTGCGCGTGGACGAGCAGATGCGCACGAACGTCCCCAACGTCTACGCGGTGGGCGATGTGACCGGCCTCTCGATGTGGGCGCACAGCGCCGCCCGCATGGGCGAGGTGGCCGCCGCCACCATCGCCGGGCGCAAAGATCGCTTCCGCCTAGAGCATGTGCCGGTCGCGGTCTACACCTATCCCGAGATCGCCTCGGTCGGCCTCACCGAGCAGGCGGCCAAAGCGCAGGGGCTGCGCGTCAAGACGGCGCGGCTGCCCTTCAACGCCAACGGCCGCTTCATGACGGAGCACGAAGGCCGCCGCGGGCTGTGCAAGGTGGTGGTGGACGCGGACACCCGCGCGCTGCTGGGCGTGCACATGATCGGCGCGACCTGCTCCGAGCAGATCTTCGGCGCAGCGGCCATGCTCGAGGATGAGTTCCGCTTGGAGGACGCGCAGCAGGTCGTCTTCGCGCATCCCACCATCGCTGAGATCATCCGCGACACGCTGTTTGAGGTGAATTTGTAGCGCACCGTGTGGGGGCGGGACACGTCTCGCCCCGCGAACACCCCTCTACGCGCGATCATCAGGCGAAGTCGCGTCTATGTTGACCCTGCATCCACAACCAACATCGAGGAAACCCTATGCCCAAGTCGATCATCATTGACCCCACCGAAGCCCGCCGCGCCGCGCAGCTCCAGCCGCCCAGCATCCCCCTGAACATCTACCAAAGCGACCCCGCGCGAGAAGCCGCCAAGTACGGGCGCGAGAACCTCGTCCGCATCTACCGCGACATGGTGCTGATCCGCGAATTTGAGACGCTGCTCGACCGCATCAAGAAAGAGGGCGTATACGAAGGTATCGAGTACAACCATCGCGGCCCGGCGCACCTCTCCATTGGGCAGGAATCGGCCGCCGTCGGCATGGCCTATCACCTGACGTTGGACGACTTCATCTTCGGCTCGCACCGCAGCCACGGCGAAATCCTCGCCAAGTCCTTCTCGGCCATTCACCAGCTTAGCGCAGCAGACTTGCAGCGCATCATGGAAACCTACATGGGCGGCGCGCCGCTGCGCGTGGTGGAGGCTGTGCCAGCGGCCGACGTTCACGACCTCGCTATCAACTACGTGATCTATGGCACGCTGGCCGAGATCTTCGGGCGGGCGACCGGCTTCAATCAGGGGATGGGCGGCTCGATGCATGCCTTCTTCCCGCCGTTCGGCGTGATGCCCAACAACGCCATCGTGGGCGGCTCTGCCGATATTGCGACCGGCGCGGCGCTGTTCAAACGGGTGAACCGGCGCGGCGGCATCGTCGTGGCCAACATCGGCGACGCATCGCTGGGCTGCGGCCCGGTGTGGGAGGCGCTGATGTTCGCCACCATGGATCAATACCGCACCCTGTGGGACGCAGACCTCGGCGGCGGCCTGCCGATCATCTTCAACTTCATCAACAACTTCTATGGGATGGGCGGCCAGCCCGTGGGCGAGACGATGGGCGTGGGCGTGCTGGCGCGCGTGGGCGCGGGCGTGAACCCTGAGGCGATGCACGCCGAGCGCGTCGACGGCTTCAACCCGCTGGCGGTGGCGGATGCGTTCGAGCGCAAGCGCCGCATCCTCGCCGAGGGGCGCGGCCCCGTCCTGCTGGATACCGTTACCTACCGCTTCAGCGGGCACTCGCCGTCGGATGCGTCGTCTTACCGCGACCGCGCCGAGATCGACTTGTGGCGGCAGCAAGACGCGCTGATCGCTTACCGCGAGTACCTCATCGAGAACGGCCACGCCACGCGCGACGCGCTGGAGGCGATGCAGCAGGCCACCGTCGAGCGCATGGTGAAGCTGCTGCCGCTGGCTGTCTCGTTGGAGCGTTCGCCGCGCGTCGACACCACCCGCGACACCATCGGCGGCTTCATGTTCTCCAACCAGCGCCGCGAGCGCTTCGACCAGCGCGCCCCCGAAGTGCTCATCCCGCGCGAGCAAAGCCGCCTAAGCGTCACCTTTGCCAAGCACCGCTCCGGCCTCGACGCAGAGGGCAAGCCGCTCCCCAAGATCAAATGCCTGACTTACGCTGAAGCGCTCTACGAGGCGATGATGCACCGCTTCTACGTCGACCCAACGATGATCGCCTATGGCGAGGAAAACCGCGACTGGGGCGGCGCGTTCGGCGTGTATCGCGGCTTGACCGAGTGCCTGCCGTATCATCGGCTGTTCAACTCGCCCATCTCGGAGGCGGCCATCGTCGGGACGGCGGTCGGCTATGCGCTGAGCGGCGGGCGCGTCGTGGCCGAACTCATGTACTGCGACTTCATGGGGCGGGCGGGCGACGAAATCTTCAACCAGATGGCCAAGTGGCAGGCGATGTCGGCCGGGGTGCTGCAAATGCCGCTGGTGCTGCGCGTCTCGGTCGGCAGCAAGTACGGCGCGCAGCACTCGCAGGATTGGTCGTCCATCGTGGCGCACATCCCGGGCTTGCAGGTGATGTTCCCCGCCACGCCCTACGACGCCAAAGGGATGCTCAACCTCGCGCTGAGCGGCACGGATCCGGTGGTGTTCTTCGAGAGCCAGCGCCTCTACAGCGAGCCGGAAACGCTCGTTGCGGGCGGTGTGCCAATTGAGTACTACGAAGTGCCGCTGGGCGAGCCGGTCGTGCGCCGCGCGGGGTCAGATATCACCCTCATCACCCTCGGCGCGACGCTCTACCGCGCCCTCGAAGCCGCCGACACGCTCCAAGCCCGTTACGGCCTCAGCGCGGAGGTGATCGACGCGCGCTTCATCAATCCACTGAACTACGAGCCGATCCTCGCCTCGGTCAAGAAGACGGGGCGGGTGCTGCTGGCTTCGGATGCCAGCGAGCGCGGTTCCTTCCTCCACACGATGGCCTCGACCATCACGCAGCTTGCGTTCGACGCGCTCGACGCGCCGCCGGTCGTGGTGGGCGCGCGCAACTGGATCACCCCGCCCGCCGAGTTGGAAGAAGCCTTCTTCCCACAGGCGAGCTGGATCCTCGACGCGATTCACGAGCGCATCCTGCCGCTGGACGGCCACACAGTAACGACGAACCAGACGCGCGGCGAAATTCTGCGGCGCCACCGCCTCGGCGTGTGAGAGGTGAGGCCTCTATCGCACTGTACAAAGGCCTCACCCCTAAATCCCCTCTCCGGGCGGAGAGGGGACTTTTGCCCCCTTCTCTACGGGAGAAGGGGGTTGGGGGATGAGGGCTGCCTCACCCCTAAATCCCCTCTCCGGGTGGAGAGGGGACTTTTGCCCCCTTCTCTACGGGAGAAGGGGGTTGGGGGATGAGGCCTCTCGCTGACCCGTATTCGCTTAGCCCTTGACGCTGCCTGCCATCAGGCCGCGCACGAAGTAGCGCTGCAAGCCGAAGAACACCAGCAGCGGCACGACCATGCTCACGAACGCGGCGCTCGTCAGCAGGTGCCACTCGCTCCCACGAGAGCCAACCAGCGACGCAATGCGGTACGTCAGCACTTGGCGCTCCGCGCTGGTGATCCCGAGGAAGATCAACGCGACGAGGTAGTCGTTCCACACCCACAGGAACTGGAAGATGGCGAACGACGCCAGCGCAGGCACGCTCAGCGGCAGCACCAAGCGGAAGAAGATGGTGAAGTGCGACGCCCCGTCGATAAACGCGCTCTCGAGGATTTCTTTGGGCAGGTTGCTGATGTAGTTGTAAAGCAAGTAGACCGCCAGCGGCAGGCCAAAGCCAGTGTGCGCCAGCCAGATGCCCATGTACGTCCCGTTGAGCTGCAAGGCCGTATAGTCGCGCAGGATGGGCACAAGCGCGATCTGAAGCGGGACGACCAGCAGCGCCACCACAAGGATGAACAACGGCCGCCGCCCGGGAAAGCTCATCCACGCGAAGCCATATGCGGCGAACGCGGCGATCAAAATGGGGATGACCGTGGCGGGGATCGTCACCGTGACGCTGTTCAGGAACGCGCCGATCATGTTCTCGCCCTGCACGCGCATCACGCTGCCGTCAGCGCGGCGCAGCTCATAGTTGCGCCCTGCCATCACTTCCTCGTAGTTTTCGAAGGTGAAGTTGAGGTTGTAGACCCATTGCAGCTCTTGCTGGATGAGCGTGCCCGTGCGCAGGTTGCCACGCCAGATCAAGCGCGTGTCACCATCGACTTGCACGCCTGCCTGCCACTCGCTGAACGTGGCGGTGACGTCGCGCCCGTTGGTCGCCTCGTTGTTGACCGTGATCGGCGCGTCGCGCGTTTGGTCAGGCGGGATGGGGAAGGTTGCGCCGGTGGGGGCGAAGGCACGATGCGGGAACACCGTCCACCACCCGCTGGAGCGGATCTCCTCGCGCGGGCGGAACGACGACACGAGCAAGCCCAACGTCGGGATCGTCCACAACGCGACGATCAAAAACAGGAGAACGTTCACGATAATTTGGGCGCGGCGTTTTGCGGCACTCATAGGGATGTCCTCCTCTAGAACGTTTCGCGCTTGCTAAACTGGCGCAGGTTGTAAATCATGATCGGGACGACCGCCAGCAGCAGCACAATCGCAATCGCTGACCCCATGCCGTCGTCGCGGATGTTGAAGAACTCGCGGTAGAAGCGCACGCCGATCACCTCGGTGTCGAATTGGCCACCCGTCATCACCATCACGATGTCGAACGTCTTGAGGGTGAAGATGATGACCGTCGTGATGACCGTGACGAGCGTTCCGGCGATGCTGGGGAGGATGATGCTGAAGAAGATGCGGAACTCGTTGGCCCCGTCGACGCGCGCGGCCTCCAGCAGGTCATCCGGCACGCCCTTGATGGCCGCCGAGATCAGCACCATCGCGTAGCCCGTTTGCAGCCACACCATGACGATAATCAGCAGGATGTTGTTCAGCCCGGGGGTCGTCAACCACGCTTGCGGCTGGCCGCCTGCGCTGGTCACGATGGCGTTCAACAGGCCGATATTGGGGTTGATGTCGTAGACGAAGCGCCAGATCACGCCCGCGCCCACCATCGAGATGGCCATCGGCATGAAGATGAACGACTTCGCCACGCTCTCAAACCTACTGCGATCGGCCAAGATAGCAATCAGCAAGCCCAAGCCCACCGTCAAGCTCGTCCCCAACACCATCCACGTGAGATTGTTGCTGAGGGCGGCGGTATTGGTGCGGTCGCACACCACGCGCAGGTAGTTCCCGAACAGCACAAAGTCGGTCGTGGTGATCTGCTGGCCGAGGAAGTTGCAGTTGATCCCGCGGAATTCAGTGATGCTCGTCCAGAAAGTGCGCAGCGTGGGGATGGCCAGATACCACGCAAGGATGGCCAGCGCTGGCCCGACGAAGATGAACGGTTGAACCCGCCGCATGGTCTTTTCGGGCAGCATCTCAACCCAATAGTTGGCCGTGTAGTAGAGCAGCACCACCGCGCCGATACCCCACACAATGGCGGCGACTGTGATCAGCACTTGGCCCGGGATGTCGGTGGAGCGAGCATCGCGCAGCGCCAAAAACCCGCCAGCCGCCACCACCAGCGCGATGAGCGTCAGCGCCCCAGCGACCAACGGCTTCGGCAAGTCCGCTAGAAAATCAGGCGTGTTCTTCAGTTTGGGTTGTGTCGTTGTCATGAGCGGATTCCATGTAAAAATAATCTATAGGTTAAGCAAACAGGGCGGGACGCATGTCCCGCCCTGCCACTTGCGCAACACAGGGCGGCGCGTTCACCGCCCCTTCATTATACTCTATCTTACTGCCCGACCGGCCACGCTGCATCGGCCTCTGCCAGCGCCGTGTCGAGGTCAACCGTGCCGCTCACCCAGTCAGTCATGGCCTTCCAGAACGAGCCAGCGCCCACCGCGCCCGGCATCAAGTCGGAGCCGTCGAAGCGCACGCTCGTCGCGTTGGCCACCAGCGAGGCGATCTTCTCCTCAGCGGGGTTGCTGTAAACGGCGTCGTTGTGCGGCGAGAGCGTGCCGCCAGCGGCCAGCCAGCCCGAGAGCGACGCGCCACGGCTGAAGAAGTCCATCACCGCGCGCACCTCAGGACGGTCGTTGAACATGGCGTAGATGTCGCCCGCCACCAAGTACGGACGGCCGAACTCTTCGTCAATCGGCGGCAGGTAGAACACGTCCCAATCGACGCCGAATTCCACACCCGCCGGGAAGAAGCTGCTGATGAAGTTGCCCTGCTTGTGCATGAAGCACTCAATCGGGTCGGTGAACAGGCCCAGCGGCGCATCCGCGAACGAGGTCACCGCAATCGCCTGACGCCCACCGCGGACGAAGTCATCGTTGAACCAGATTTCCGCCAAGATTTCTGCCGCGCGGCGCACGATGGGATCCGTGAACAGCAGCCGATCTTCGGGGGTCGCGGGGACTGTCCAGCGGTCGTAGTTCTCAAGGCTGGTCGTGCGCAGCATGATCTCTTCCATCCAGTCGGTGGCCGCCCAACCCGTCGCTGCGCCGGATTCGATGCCGATGCACCACGGCGTGCCGCCGTCGTCCACGATCTGCTGCGAGAGCGCCATCAGCTCATCCCACGTCGTCGGGATCTCGTAGCCGTTCTCCTCGAAGCCCTTCACCGAGTAGTAGACCTGCGACTTGGCGTTGTAGCGCGCCCAGACGCCGGCCATGATCGGGCCGTTGGGGCCTTCCATCGTGGCATAGTCGAGCCAGCCTTGCGCGTAGTTCTGCATCAGCCAGTCCATGTCCATAAACGTGCTGATGTCGACCACTTGGCCGCGCTGCACGAAGCTTTCCAACAGGCCGGGCTGCGGGAAGTCGGCGATGTCGGGTGCAGCGCCACCCTCCACAGCGGCGATGATGGCCACTTCAAACTCTTTAGAACCGGTGTACTGAATGTCGATGCCCGTCCACGCCTCAAAATCGGCGATGGACTCGTTGAACAACACCTCGTCGGCGTCCACAAAGGGGCCGGTCATCGTAACAACCGTGCCTGCCAGTTCACCGCGGCAGGCGGCTTCCAGCTCAGCGCTCATGCCTGTCCAAAGGCCTTCAGGGCAGCCGCTTTGCGCCATCGCGCCCGAGGACAGCGTCAGCAGCGCCGCCCCCACAAACAATGCACCAACTTTCTTCCGTAACATAGGTGTTTCATCCTCCAAACAAACGTAATCGTAATTCAGCGCAGCGGCGACTTTACCGCGCCACCAACACAGCCTTATGGTAGCGCAACTGCGACGAGTTTGCAATGCGATTTAGAGGTTTTATAGACCTATGAAACGTTACCACTGCCAGAGGAAACGTTTCCTGATGGCATTTTGGGCTTATTTCCATTTATTTTCGCGTGAAAGGCCTGTAAGCGAGTTTGTGCAGGTTGCCTAGGGTGCAGCGGCCTGCTCACTGCCCAGCCGCCAGCCACGGCAGATCAACCCCCTGTATTGCCTCGAACAGCCGCCGGTAGATGTGCCCTGATGGGGTGCTGGCGGCTTGGGGCGCGGCGTAGACAATGGGCATCAGCGCAAGGGTTAACCCGGCCTCGTCGGTCGCTATCTCTACCTCATCGACGGAGCCGCCCAACTCTGCAATGATCGCGCCCCAGCTTGGGCGAAGCGCTGTCGCGGGGTCATCCGCCAAGCGCGCGGGCAGCCGCTCGGCTGCCACGTCTGCATCGGCGGCGCTGGCGTAGACCAAGCCGACCAGCGCGACCTGCTGGCCATCCCCCTGCACCATATCCGCGATGAAGGCGATCTCATAATCGGGCAGCGCGTTGGGGCCGGGCGGCGGCATCAAGAAGGCCATCATCGGCGGGACGAGCACTTCCTTCGGGATGAACGAGAGCGAGCGCAGCGCTCCGCGCCCCTCCAGCGCGCGCACCACCGCTTGATAGGGGGCGGCATCCGCCAGCGAGGGCGTGCGGTCGGCGCTGGCGTCAATCGCAGCCAGCACGTGGTCGTAGACGGGGCCAGCGACGATCACCCCACGCCCGGCGAACAGCGCCAGCGGGTGCTCCTGCCCCAGCTCGCCGCCGAAGATGTTGCCGTTGTTGCGGCGGGCATTGCTGCGGTCGCTGCCGTTGTTGCAGCCCACCGAGCCACACCACACCAGCGCATCTTGCTCAAGGGGCGGCGGCTGATTCGTGCCTGCACTGTACCCGCGACTGCGCAGCACTGCGGTCATGTTCCCTATGTCGAAGCGCCCCGCCACAATCGCCACCGGATACACGTCGTAGCGGAACTGCATGGTGCGGTCGATGTCGAAGAAATCGAAGCCGAGGCGGTCGGGCATCTCCTGCATGGTCTCGCGCAGGCGGATCGTCATGGCGGGGTTGACATCGACGGAGAGCGCCGCTTCCCATAAGGCCTGCGCGTCGGCGCTGGCAGCGAGGAACTCGGCAGCGCTGCCGTAAGCTGTCACCCCCGCGCGGAGCTGTTCGCTCGCGCGGATGTCGCCATAGCTGATGAGGTTGACGCGCGTCTGCTCAACATCTGGAATGAAGCTCAGCAGTTGCAAGACGCGGGCGGGGTCGCCTGCGGATGGGGCTTCCTCCTGCGCGTAGACACCGAACGCCGCAGTGAGCAGCAGCACAGCGCCCACCGTGCATAACCACCGTTTGCTCATAATGAGTCTCCTTGAGTCCCGTTGATAAGATCATAATACTTCTAATTTAATTATATAGCTGATATTACGTACAAAATCTGAACGTTTCGGTAAGGTCGACTCATGAGTCACCCTACGATTCCACGCCCGATTGCGCAAAGTTAGTCATGTAAAACCAACGGCGCACACGCTTAAGTTAAGAACGGGTGCGCCGTTGAGTCAGAACTTGTGCGAGCTTGCCCGCGTCAGGCTGTGAGATCG
>JBDNCV010000032.1:0-30681 GCA_046719465.1 Anaerolinea sp. | reverse complement strand
CAATGAACGAACACACTTTTGCCTTTATCATCCATCCGATTACCATCCGCAAGGACGTAAACCGCAAGTTCCCACCGTTGGGGACGATTTTGCCCGAGCCGGTGATTCACTGGGCGTCGCAGTTCTTCCCGCCGCTGTACATCAGCGAGATCACAGGCATTCAATCGACAGCGACCGGCGTCACAGCGCGCGGATGGTTTTTGGCAGTGCCCTTCACGCCGCAGACTATGATGCGCCTGCCGGTGGAAAAAGTCTATAGCAAAATTGTGGCGGCAGGCCACAAAGCCGAGGCGCTGGGCGCGCGTACGCTGGGGCTGGGAGCGTATACCTCGGTGGTGGGCGATGCTGGGGCAACCATTGCGCAGCGGCTGGAGATTGCTGTGACCACCGGCGACAGTTACACGGTGGCCATCGCCATTGAAGCGCTGGCCGAGGCTGCCCGCCTGATGGAGATCCCCATGCGCGAGTCGGTGACGGCGGTGGTGGGCGCGACCGGGGCCATCGGCAAGGCCTGCGCGCGGATGCTGGCTGGGCGCGTGGGCGAGCTGGTGTTGGTGGGGCGGCGGCTGGACGCGACCGAGCAGGTGCGCGAGCTGTGCGAGGGGCGTGGCTCGCTGGTGCGCGCCTCGACGGATGTGAACGACATCTATCAAGCCGACCTCGTGCTGACCGTTACCAGCGCAACCGACGCCGTCATCGAGCCGCGTCACCTGCGCCCGGGGACGGTGGTGCTGGACGTTGCTCGCCCGCGCGACGTCAGCGTGCGCGTGGCCAAAGAGCGCGACGACGTGCTGGTGATCGAGGGTGGGATGGTCGAAGTGCCCGGCCCCGAGGCGGACTTCCACTTCAACTTTGGCTTCCCGCCGCGCCACGCCTTCGCCTGCATGGCCGAGACGATCACGCTGGCGCTGGAAGGCCGCTACGAGGACTACACAATTGGCCGCGACCTCGACCCCGCCCGCATCGACGAGATCGCTGCGCTGGCGGCCAAGCATGGCTTCAAGCTGTCGGGGCTGCGCAGCTTTGAGTTTGCCGTGACTGATGCGACCATTGCCCGTGTGCGTGAGCAAGCCCAGCAGCGCCGCCGCGCGGCCACCGCAACAATGTGATGAGATAGCCGCGATTGGGGATGTGACACGATGGACTTGGTGTGGGTGGTGATTGGCTCGCTGGGGCTGATCGTGTTGTTTTTCTTGTATGTGTTCGCGTTTCGCGTGCCTGCCGCGCAGATCAACGCGCAGACCGCGCAAAAGCTGGCCGAGCTGTACGCTGACGACGACCCCAACGTCGAGCGCTCGACGCTGCTGCTGCGCTCCAAAGAGCCGCGCCCGGGCGAACTCAGCGCGCTGGTGATCTGGTTGAGCGAGTATGAGCGCATCGACCCCACGCGGCAAATCCTGCCGACCGCTTTCCAAGACTATTACGAGGGCATGCCGGAGCGGCTGCGCTTCCGGGAGGTGTGGCCCGCCTCGGATTACGACAAGGTGCAGCAGTCCAGCGCACAGGCCTTCGAGCACAAGCTGGCCGAGCTGCAATCCGAGGGCTGGCAGGTGGTGTTTGACCTGTCGTTCAGCCGCGTGGATCATCTGGTGTATCTGCACCGGGGCGGCGCTCTGAGTGGAAATCGTTGAAAATCCCCAGCCTCAGAAGCGATTTTTGGGGGCTGATGATGGAAAAACTAATGTAAATGGAGAAAGGGCACTGATACGATGCCAATGTACGTCGATATAGTGTAAGAATGTTAATGATACGGCATCTTGTCAGTTAGAAGTTGCAACGCCGGGAGCAACCTGTTCTGGGTATGTTTGGGGTTCGGGTGTAGCTAGAAGTTATGCTGATGCGTGTAATGCAGCTAAAAATGACGCCAACAGTTCTGTCCCCCGTGGTTGTTACAAAAGACATTGTCAATGTCACTGCCTAGCGCAGCGTCAGCTCAAGCATCCGCAGCCAGTTCCCGTGGCAGATCAGCGCAATGTCGGCATCGGTGTAGCCCATCGCGCTGAGCGCCTCCGGAATACGCTGAAAATCCGCCACAGAGTCGATCTCGGCGGGCAGGTGCTCCGTGCCGAAGCCCCCGTCCACGTCGCTGCCAATAGCGGTATGCTGCGCGCTGCCAGTGAGCTGGCACACGGTGTCGATGGCCTCAACGTAGCGCTGCACGCGGAGGTTGGCCTTGTGTGCGGCTAGCTCGAGGTCGTCCGTGAGGAAGCGCGTGTAGGGCACAAGGCCGATCACGCCGCCAGCCGCCGCCAAGCGCTGGATCATGTCGTCGGAGAGGTGGCGGTCAGAATTGCGGAAGCGGCGCGGGTTGCTGTGGCTGGCGATCATCCAGCCGCCGTAGGCTTCTAGCGTTTGGTAGAAGGCGCGCTCGCTGAGGTGAGAGAGGTCAAGCAAGGCATTGTAGCGCGCCATCTCTGCCATGAGCGCAAAGCCGTCATCGGTGACCGGGCCGCCGCCGTGCCCCTTGATGAGCGTGCCGCCGGCATAGCGTGTGTCGCTCCACGTCAAGCCCACCGCGCGCACCCCCTGCTCGTGCCAGAAGCTGAATTCCTCTGGCGTGCGGATGGGGTCGGCCCCTTCCATCAGGATGACCAGCCCGATGACCCGTTCAGCGGCGGGGCGCTCCCATGTGGCCTGCACACGCTGAAGGTCGGCTTGGGTGTGCACAAGTTGAATCTGCGGGTGGCTGGCCAGCGTCTCGTAGTAGGCGAGCTGCTCCAGCGCTTGATCGTGGGCTTCCTCCGGCGTGTGGTAAACCTTGCCGAAGCCGCCCCACGCTGGGCAGACGAACACCGTCGCGAAGATCAAGCCAATGCCGCCGTGCCGCGCCGCGTTCAGCGCGTTGGTGGCCGTGCCGTTCTCCGCGGGGATAGACGTTCCTCGTTCTCGCTCGCGGGTGTCGGCCAGCGGCGTGCGAAAGTCGCGCTGATAGTTGACGAAGTTGTAGGCGAGGTCTTGGTGCGCATCGATGATGGTGTGCATGATTCCAATTTGAAAGTCACAAAGTAATAAAAGATGTGGTCTGCTGCCTTGAAAACCCTTTTAAAGAATACGGCGCATTCTAAAAAATGCAATAACCGTTACCGCCGCACCTACCATGAAGCCGACCACAGCGGGCAGCCCCCACGCGGCCTCAAAGGGCGGCCATGTCTGCTCAAAGTTCATCCCGTAGAAGCCGCTCACCACGGTGAAGATACCGATCACGATGGTTGCAATCGTCAGACGGTTGACAATGAAGTTCAGCCGGTTCGACGTGGACGAGACGTACAGGCTCACCAGCGTCGAGAGGCTCTCTGCGTGGCTCAGGCTGATCGAGTGCGACTTGATGAGGTGGTCGTGGACGTCGCGCAGGTAGTAGTTAAGGATGTCGGAGTGGAAGAACAGATCATGTTGATGCCGCGTGATGACGCCGAACATGTTCTGCTGATACTGAGTGACGCGCGCAATCTCGCTCACGAGGCGTTTCATATCCAGCACCCGCGTGAGCTGTTCCGCCTGTGGGTGGCGGATGATCTCGTCCTCCAGCGTTTGGATGTCGTTTTCGAGCATCTCGAGGGCGGGGAAGTAGCTGTCCACGATCACGTCGATGATGACGTAGAACAGGAAGCCCGACGACGGCTGACGGAACGCGCCCGGGCGCTGCAAGCGCTCCTTTGCCAGCGCAAGGCAGTGGTTCATCTTGGAGCGCACGGTGATCACATAGTTCTTGCCCAAGAAAATATCCACCTCCTCAATCGAGATCGTGCGCTCACGCGGGATCGGCAGCAGGCTGTTGACGATGATGAACAGATGCTCATCATATTCTTCGACTTTGGGACGTTGGTAGTCGTTGCGCGTGTCTTCAACCGCGAGCGGGTGCAGCTGCAGCAGCTCGGCCACACGGTCATAGGCGGGGATCGTCGGGTCGTCCACGTCGATCCACAGCAGCGCGCTCGCATCTGCGCACAGCGCTTCAAGCTGGTCGAGGGTTTGCAGGGTTAAACCGGTGCGGTTGAAGGTGTAAAGGTAGACCATAGGGTGTTCATCTCGGGCTGGAGTGGGGCTTCGCCCTGAGTATACGCGAGAACGGCCAAGTACGCTGGCATGAAGTGCGGCGCTCGGCGTGGGCAGGGGCATCAAGCCCTGTCACAATGCCCATAAGAGTGTTAATTTTCAGAATGATGGTACTCAGGCCTCATCCCCCACTTGGAGAAGTGAGAACCGAGGGGCGAGTAGGGGCGAAGCCTGCCTCGCCGCTAGCCTCAAGCAGCAGATCCCGACGCAGAGGCGGCCAAAGTCACCCCTCCACCGAGAGAGGAATTTAGGGGTGAGGCAAATCTGTTCACAACCGACACTCTCTACCCTCCAAAAACATGCATCCTGCATCATCCTGATGTATAGTTAGTAAGATGTGATAGACCTTTTGGGCCGCTGGTCAGGCGAGGCTAGTTATGAGCAAAAACCGTGTGATGGTTGTTGAGGACGATTCAGATATTTCTACCATGCTGCGGATCTATTTGACCGGGCAAGGGTACATTGTGGATGTGGCAGCACGCGGCGGCGATGCGTTGGCCATGACCAAGCGCCAGCTCCCGCATTTGATCGTGCTGGATATCAACCTGCCCGACATGAGCGGCTACGACGTCTGCCGTGAGCTGCGCACGACGACCCGCACGAGCCACATCCCGATTATCTTCCTAACGCAGAAGGACGAACGCAGCGACAAGCTCATCGGGCTGGAGCTGGGCGCCGATGACTACATCACCAAGCCCTTCGACATCGAGGAGCTGAAGCTGCGCATCCAGAACGCCATCGCCACCGCCCAGCGCAGCAAACAGATAGACGCCACCAGCGGCCTGCCGCTCGGCGGGTTGATTGAGGAGCACCTGCGGACGCTGATGCAGTCCGACCGCGATTGGACGTATGTCGACATCAAGCTGAACAACTTCAGCATGTTCAGCGAGGTCTACGGCTGGACGGCGGGCGATGAGGTCATCCGCTTTACGACGCTGCTGCTGAGCGAGGTGATCGACGCTTACGGCACGCCGGACGACTACCCGGGCCACCCGGGGCGTGACAACTTCGTGCTGATCACCCACAGCACCCAGCTCGACGCGCTGCTGGAGCATCTCACCAGCCGCTTTGCCCATGACATCAAACAGCATTACTCGTTCATCGACCGTGAGCGGGGCTATATGCTCGTCCCCGGGGAGATGGGCGAAAGCCGCGTTGACTTGATGAGCGTGTCGGTCGGCATGGTGGGGACGCGCACGCATCAATTTTCTGACATCCGCGAGGTGACCGAGCTGGCGGCGGAAGACCGGCGGCGGCGGCGCAGTGGGGACTTCAGCGCTGGCACACAGGACACCAGCTTCTTAACGTCGTGGTAGAGCGTTCCAACCAACAGCGGTGATGTGACGGGGTTCGTGGTATGAGTGGGTTTGCATTTTTGGCGCTAGTGATTGGGGCGCTCACCTTGTTAGGGCTGTACCTGCTGCTGCGCCAATTGGAGCGCGGCAGACAGAGCGCGCCCGCCAACCTCCCGCGCACGGTCAGCGGTGAAAACGAGAGCGACGCTGTCTTGGTCATCAGCGAAGTGGGGCAGGTGCTGCACGCCAACCCGCTGGCGCTGGCGTGGCTGGGGCTGGAGCCGGACAGCCTCGACCTTGAGACGGTGGCGTCTCGCATGGAACCGGCCGAGAACTTCTTCACGCTGCTGACCGGCCAAACGAGCAGCACCTTCCGCATCGGCAGCCGTTACGTCAACGCCAGCGTCTTCTACATCCCGGATGAGAACGGGGTGCGGGCGGTCGTCACGATGCGCGAGGCCGGCCAAACCCTGATGCGCACCAGCGCCGTCAACGTCTCACAGGCGATTGAGCTGATCAACAAGATCAACGCCAGCATCAGCGCGGGGATGACCGTCGAGAGCGTGCTGCAAGTGCTGCTCGACTTAATCACGCATACCGTGAACTGCGACGCAGGCGAGATCTGCCTGTGGGACGCGCAGCGTGAGTTCCTTGTGCAGCGCGGCTGGGTGGGCGACACGGCCTATGTCGTCGCGCTCGCCGAGCAGGGCGGCGGCTACCGCAGCGGGCAGGGGGTCGCAGGGTGGGTGCAGAAGACGGGGCGGCCGCTGCTGCTCAACGGCAGCGGCGTCGACAGCCGCGAGCTGCTGGCGGGGACAGGCTTCATCACCGCGGTGAGCATCCCCCTAAGGCAGTCGGATCAGTTCATCGGCACGCTGACGCTGCTCAACAGCCGTCCCATCTACTTTGACGAAGGCCATGTCGCCCTGCTGGACGCAGTTCAGAACGTCGTCAGCACGGCGATTGTCAACGCTCAATTGTACAATCAGCAAGAACGCCGCCTGAACGATCTTGCCAGCTTGCAGGACGTGGCGCAGACCGAGGGCGACCTCACCAGCGTAAGCGAGCTTTATCTGCGCTTGAACACGCGCATCGCCGACATGCTTGAGGCCGAAATGTCGGGGGTGTTCCTCTACGATCGTGATCGCGGTGAGCTGCTGCCGCAGCTTCCGTTCTATGGGCTGAATGATAACGTCGCCAGCCGCATCGTGATCCCGCTGCCGCCCAACAGCCCCCAGCACGACATCTGGCGCAATCAGCCTTATTGGGCCAGCAACGCGCTGCTGGACGAACCGCTGGTGGAGGCGCTTGGTCTGCGCAGCCTGCTGGAGGTGGCGGGCATCCGCAGCACCTTGCTCGTCCCGATGAGCGTTGGGCGAGAGCGCATCGGCTTCATCGCCGTCAGCAACAAGCGCAACCGCCAGCCCTTCCTGCCATCCGATATTCAAAGCCTGCGCGTGCTCAGCACACAGGCCACCGCCATCGTGGAGAACATCCGCCTGTTCGAGCGCGAGCGCTTGATCGACAGCGAGCTGGTCGGCTTGCAGGAGATGACCGACGCGATCAGCGCGGTGCGGCACGTGGACGAGTTCTACGCCAGCGTGACGGCGCGCATGGCGCGCTTGATGCGCTGTGAGATCGCGGTTGTGCTGCTCTACGACGCGGCGACCAACGTCTTGCAAGCGCAGTCGCCGGCTTATGGCCTTGCAGAGGAGGTGGTGCAGGCTTACCGCGTCGCGCTGAACGAAGAGTCGATCCTGCGGCGCGTCTGGCGCGAGAGCGACTGGTGGTTCTCCAACCGCGCAGACATTGACGCTTCGATCTACGAGGCGGGCCTTGACGCGATGGTGGAGGCGGGCGGCGTGCGCAAGGTGATGTTCGCGGTGATGCGGGCGGGCGGCCGCAAGATCGGCATGGTGCAGGTGGCCAACCCGGTCGACGGGCGCGACCTCGGCGATAACGACGTGCGCCTGCTGCAAATCTTCGCCACGCAGGCCAGTGCCGTCATTGAAAACGCGCGCCTTTACCGCGAGGTGGCGGTGCGCGCTGAACAAGCCGACGGGCTGCGCCAAGTGGCGGAACTGGCCAGCGCGGTCATCACGCCGGATCAGCCCTTCACGCCCGTCTTGGAGGCGATCTCGCGCTTCATGAACAGCCCGGTGGTCTACATCACAATCATCGACCACACCACCAACAACCTCATCTCCTACCCGCGCTACATCTATGGCGTGCCGAACGCTGCCGCGCAGATGTACGAGCTGAGCGCCAACCCTGACTTAAAGTACGCGGTCGCGCTCACCAAGCGCCCCTACATAAGCAACGACGTGCTGAACGACAAGCGCGTCATCTCCAACTATCGGGCGACTGCCCAGCGTTACGGCTTCCGGCGGGCGGTGCTCGTGCCGCTGCTGGTGGGGGATCGTTCCATCGGCGAGCTGGGCGTGGCCAACCGCGACGGCCTCTACGATCAGCAGGATATTGTGCTGCTCAGCACGGTGGCCTCGCAGATCGCCGCTGCGTTGGAGCGGCTGCTGCTGTACGAATCGACCGGTGAGAACCTGCGCCGCCGCATGCGCGAGCTGGACGCCATCGCCCGCGTGAGCAACGAGCTGGCGATGACGCTGGACTTGGACAGCGTGCTGGAGAAAATCCGCGCTGAAGTGAGAACGACCCTCAACTGCCATGATGTCACGGTGGTGCTGCTGCGCCCGTCTAACACGTGGCTCAGCCCTGAGGCGCCGCAGATGGAGCGCCGCTTGGGGCTGGCCACCCTGACGACGATGGCCCCGATTGAGCTGCAAGCTGTTGCCCACCCGTTTGAGCCGGTCATGGTGGACGATTATCAGCGGCACACCCTCGACGCGCAGCCCTACGACGCGCGTTCCGCCATTGCGACGACCATCCGCTATTTGGATGAGGTGGTGGGCGTGCTGCACGCCTACGCGCTGGATGCGCACCACTTCGACGAGGACAACGTGGCCTTCCTCGTCACGATTGCCAGCAAAGCCGCGCTCGGGTATCAAAACGCGACCTACTATCAGCAGCAGTTGGAGCGTGGCAACAGCCTGCGCCAGCGCGTTGACCAGCTCAACCGTATCTTTGAGCTGGGGCAGATGCTGCAAACCAGCACCGACCTTGAGAGCTTGTTAGAGGCCGTCGCCTACAGCGTACAGCAGTCGGTGGGCTATGACACGGTGCTGATGCTGATGGTGGATGAGGAGGAGGGCGTGCTGCGGCGCACAGCGCAGGCCGGCATCCCCATCATGGAATTCGAACGCTCGCGTGGGCAGACGACCACGCTCGACGTGCTGATGGAGTTCCTCAAGCCTGAGTTCCGCGTGGGCGAGTCTTACTTCTTCCCGGTTGAACGCGAGGTGGAATGGCTGCGCGTGGGCTTGCAAGCGCTGGACGTGGCGCACTCCACCATGCGCCCGCTGGAGCCGCGCGGCAAGGACGACTGGCACGATGGCGACCGCCTGATTGTGCTCATCAGCGGGCAGGGCGGCAACTTGATCGGCGTGATGGCGCTGGATCGGCCTCATGACAACAAACGCCCTGACCGCAGCCGGATGGAAGTGCTGGAGATCTTCGCGCATCAAGCCGCCACGATGGTGGAGAACACGCGCCTGTTCGTAGAGAGCCGCCGCGCCGCAGAGCAGGAAGCCCAGCTCAACGCGATCATGAACGCGGTCGCCAGCACGCTCGACCTGAAACAAATCGCCAGCGCCATTGCAGAAGGCATCCGTCGCCTTGTCCCGTTGACGCGCCTCACGCTGGCCGTCGCCAACCCGATGACGCGCGCGTTTGACTATCTGCGGGTGAGCGCTGCGCCTGACGGTTCCCTATCCGTGACGCAAGAGTCGCGCCCCTCACTGGAGCGCACCGCGCTTGGGCGCAGCTACGACACCCGCCAAGTCGGGGTCTACACGGCGGGCGATGTCGAGGTGGCCGCGTGGGATGATGTGCGCGCTTGGCACAAGCAGGGCGAGCGCGCCACGATCGTTCTGCCGCTGGTGGCTGGTGGCGAATGTCTGGGGGCGATCCACTTCGGCAGCGAGCAGGGGCGGGCGGTGACCTCGCACGAGGTGCGCTCGCTGATTGAGCGCGTCTCGCAGTTGGTGGCGGGGGCGCTGCAAAATGCGCGCCTGTTCCAGCAAGCCGTGAACTTGCAAGTGCTCAACCGCAGCGTGGTAGAGTCCATCCAGCAGGGGATCGTCGTGCTGGATAACAGCGGGCGCATCATCAACGTGAACGAGTTCATGCGCGAGGCTTACGGCTGGGACGACAGCGCCCTCCAACAGGACTTGTTCACCTATCAACCGGAGCTGGCCGAGGCGCTGGGCAATTCGCTGGCTGCGGTGTTGGCAGACGGGCAACCGCGCGAACGGCGCAGCTTCACCAGCATCAACGTCGATGGCAGCATGATCGTCCGCGACTTGTACCTGTACGCGCTGCGGGCGGGCGAGAGCATCCGCGGGGCGGTGCTGCTGGTGGACGATGTGACCGACCGCACACGCATGGAGCAATCCATTGAGGCGCGCGCCAACCAACTCGCCGCGCTGACGGAGGTCTCTACGCGCATCACGTCGCTGTTGGAGCGCGAGGAGATCATCACGCTGGCGATTGAGGAGATGGCGTGGGTCATCGCCTACGACACGATGAGCATCTGGCGGCGCGTTGGGTCGTTCATGGTGCTGGAGGGGGCGCGCGGCTTCGCCAACAGCCGCGACCTGCTCAACACGCGCTTGGCCATCTCCGAATCAGAGCCAGTGCAGCAGATCATCGAGACGCAGCGCGCGCTGGCGCTCAACGCGGGGGCTGACCTCAGCTCACTGCAACTGCCACCCGAAGAACCCATCGGCAGTTGGTTGGGTGTGCCGCTCGTCACACAAGGGAACGTCGTCGGCCTCATCATGCTCACACGGCGCGAGGCCAACGCCTACCAAACCCGCGAGGAACAGCACGTCGTGTTCGCCTTCGCCTCGCAGGTGGCGATTGCGCTCTCCAACGCCGAGCTGTTCGAACAGACCTTCGAGCGCACCAACGAGCTGGGCATGTTGTTGGAGGCGGCGCAGGCCACCTCGCTCAGCCGTGATGTGAACGAGGTGTTCCGCACGGTGGCGCAGCTCATGTTCAACGCGCTGGAGCAGGAAAACGCCACGATCCTCACATGGCATGAGGTGGACAACGAGTTGGAAGTCGATTTCACCACCAGCCGCAGCGGGGAACCCAACGCGCTCATCACCGTGGGCAAGCGCTACGACCTGCGCAGCTATCCGGCGCGGTCGCGGGCGCTTCAGCAGCGTGACGTGGTCGTCATCATGGATCAGCCGCAGGAGGCTCACCCGCCGCAGTATGACCTCGAACTGCAAGAGATGCGGGCGATGGGGCGCGGCGCGCGCATGTTCATTCCGCTGGTGGTGTCGGATCGCGCGATTGGCTTGATCCAGCTCGAGCAGACCTCCAACAGCGAGCAGAGCATCACCCAGCAGAAGGTGCGGCTGGCGAAGGCGCTGGGCGCGCAGGTGGCCGTTGCGATCGAGAACGCCCGCCTCTCGGCCGAGACGAGCGTCCGCTTCGAGGAACTCATCACCATCAACTCGCTGTCGCAGGCCATCTCCTCCACGCTCAAGCTGGAGGACATGCTGCCGATCATCCGCGACCAAGTGCCCGCTGTGACCAAAGCCGAAGAGATGTACCTCGCGCTGTACGACGAAGAACGGCAGTTGATCACGTTCCCGCTGGCCGTGCGCGGGGGGCAAACTTTCACCATGCCGCCGCGCCCGCTGGGCAACGACGAGGTGTCCTACATCATCAAGCGGCGGCGCACCCTCAGTTTGGGCGCGGATTACTTCAGCATCGACGATCTGCGCCGCAGCTTGGGGATCGTCAACGGCGAGGGCGAGGCCAAGAGCTACCTCGGCGTGCCGCTCATCAGCGGCGATCAAGTGCTTGGCGTGCTGGCCATCCGCAGCAACACCCGTTCACGCGCGTTCAACGTGAACGATGATCGCATCCTCACTACCGTCGGCTCGCAGTTGAGCGCCGCCATCCAAAACGCCCGCCTGTTCGAGCGTGTCAGCAGCTTTGCCAACGAGCTGAACGCCCTCGTGCGCCGCCGCACGGATGAGCTTCAGGAGGAGCGCGACCGCCTCGATACGCTCTACCGCATCACCTCGGAGCTGGCGCGCACCCTCGACATGGAGCAGCTGCTCGACCGCGCGCTGCGCATGGTCAGCCAAGCGGTGGGCGCGGAAGACGGCGTCATCCTCTTGAGCGACCCCGCGACTGATTCGCTCTACCCGCGCGCGTGGCTGGACGACTCGAAGCTGATCTACGACGAGAGAGGCAAGGTGGTCTCTCACCCTGCCATCGGCTTTGCCGAGTGGTTCCTGATGAGCGGGATCGAGACCCAGAACGTGATGATGGTTCCCGATCTGATGGCTGAGCCGTACTGGCAGGGCTACAAGCATACCAACATGCGCAGCGCGATCGCAGTGATCTTAGAGAACAACGAAGACCCGATGGGCGTGATGGTGCTGCTGAGCGGGCGCGTGGGGGCCTTCACCGAGAGCCACATCAAGCTGCTCGTCCCCGCTGCCAACCAAGTCGCCGCGTCGATCAACTCGGCGGATCTTTACCAGCTCATCCGCGATCAAGCCGAGCGCTTGGGCCGGCTGCTGCGCGCGGAACAAGAAGAAGCGCAGAAGCAAGGCGCGATCCTCGAGGGCATCAACGACGGCGTGATGCTGGCCGACGCGCAGGGGCGGGTGGTGTTGTTCAACAGCGCCGCCGAGCGTATCCTCGGCCTGCCGCGCAGCCAAATCCTCAAGCAGCACGTCAGCCGCTTGGGCAGCTACTTCACTGCGGAGGCCTACGAGTGGCAGCGCTTTGTCAAACAGCTCAGCGAGAACATCGATGGCAAGATGGTCGAGGGGGCTTACGTCAGCGAGCGCGTCGAACTGAACGACTACTTCATCACCACCTACTTGACGCCGGTCTCGTCCAACGATCAGTTCCTCGGCGTGCTGGCGGTGTTCCGCGATGTGACGAAGGACGTCGAGGCGGAGCGTGCTAAGAACCAGTTCATCACCAACGTGTCGCATGAGTTCCGCACGCCGCTTACGCCGATCAAGGGCTTCACCGACCTGCTCTTGATGGGGGCTGGCGGCAACCTGAGCGACTCGCAGCAGCAGATGGTCGAGACGATTAAGCAGAACGTCGACCGTCTGACGCTGTTGGTGAACGACGTGTTGAACATCTCGAAGCTGGACAGCCGCGACCTGACGACTACGATGCAGATGGTCGACCTGCCGGAACTGCTGCATGGGACGTTGGAGGCGATCGCCGGGCGGGCGGCCAACGCGCAGCGCGGCTTCATCACCCGCACTGAGATCGCGCCTGACCTGCCGCGCATCCGCGCCGACCGCGACAAACTCATCCAGATCATCAGCAACTTGATCGACAACGCCTTCAAGTACACGCTGGCGGGTGGCACGATCACGGTGGGGGCAGCACTGGAGCCAGATCATCAGCATGTCTTGATCCGCGTGCAGGACACCGGCGTGGGCATCCCTGATGAGTTCAAGGAACGCGCCTTCAACCGCTTCGAGCGCTACGACAAACACGCCCTCGAGCTGGACGTGGCGGGCACGGGCCTCGGCCTTGCGCTCGTCAAGGAGCTGGTGCTGCTGCATCACGGTGAGGTCTGGTTTGAGAGCGAGGAGGGCAAAGGCACGACCTTCTTCGTCCGCTTGCCCGTGGAGCAACCTAACTATATCTCTGGTACGCTGATGGCAGTCAGCGGTGAACCACAGACGAGGGAGTAAAACACATGGCCCATATTTTGGTGGCCGATGATGACCGCGACATCCGCGAGCTGATCACCTTTACGCTGATGTTCGTCGGGCACAAGGTGACACAAGCGACCAACGGCGAGGAGGCGGTGGCGCTGGCACAGCAAATCAAGCCCGACCTCATCCTGACGGACGTTCGCATGCCGAAGATGACCGGCTATCAGTTGTGTCAGGCGCTGCGCGCGATGGACGAGTTCAAAAACACGCCGATTATCGTCCTTTCGGCCAAGGGGCAGGATGAAGAAATTGAGATGAGCCTCACCTCCGGCGCGACTGACCACATGATGAAGCCTTTCCCCCCCAACGTGCTCCAGCAGCGCGTGGCGGAGCTGCTGGCGCAGCACGGCACCGCGAATGATCGAAAGAGCTAGGCCGTCATGAGCGCCATCACGATTGAGGGAAGTCTCTTCCATTATGAAAAGCTGGGGCGCGGCCGCCCCGTGATCCTCGTCCACGGTTGGATCGGCTCGTGGCGTTATTGGATCCCGTTGATGCAGCAGCTTCATATGCGCTTCAGCGTCTACACGCTTGACCTCGCAGGCTTTGGCGACAGCGCCAAAAACGCCGAAAGCTACCCGCTGGACAAGCAGGTGGAACTGCTGTATCGCTTTATGGAGCAGCTGGCCATCCCCAAAGCGGCTTTGTTTGGCCACGGGTTGGGGGCGATGGTGCTAACCCACTTTGCCAACCGCTACCCTGAGCGCGTGGCGCGCCTGCTGCTGGTGAGCGCCCCACTGTTCGACGTGGGCAGCCTGCGCGAGCGCGCCTCACTGCCGACCCCCCGCCCCATCGAGAACGTCAGCGGGCGGGCGACTGCGCCTGCCCCCGCGCCGACGACCACCCCCAACCGCAGCACGAACCCGCTGGCCGAGATCATCCACGAGCGCGCCATGCTCACCCTGTTGGAGAAGTGCTTCAAAAAGACCGACCCAACCTACGAGAAACTGCGCGTTGACCTTGAAAAGGCCGATGCAGAGGCCATCCGCAGCAGCGTTCAGGCCTTTGACAGCGTGGAGTACCTCAACCATGTGCGCGCGCTGGCCTGCCCGACGGTGGCCGTCCACGGCGCGGAGGATCCTGTGATCCCCGTCCCCTCGGACGACGTGTGGACATACCTCACGGCGGATCGTGATGACCTCTTTGTGCCGATCCCGCTGAACGGGGTGCGTCACTTCCCGATGTTGGAGTATGAGCCGTTCATGCGGCTGGCAGGGGACTTCCTCGACACGCCCGACATCAGCAAGATCGAAGTGCGCGATCGCTGGCGGCGGCGCAGCCGATAACCCCGATGACGCAGTTTCTCATCTTTGCCAATGGCGAGCCGAACGACGGCCCGATGGTACAGCGCGCGTTGGAGGCAGGCAGCGCCGCCCACGTCATCGCAGCGGACGGCGGCGCGCGCGTGGCCAACTTCTTTGGCCGCCGCCCTGACACGCTCATCGGCGATATGGACTCGCTGCCCGCGCCAGATGTCGCCCGTTTTGAGCGTGAGGGCGTGCGCGTGCTGCGCTACCCCGTCGAGAAGAACGAGACCGACCTTGAGCTGTGCCTGCTGTTCGCCGCCGAGCAGGGGGCGCGCTGGGTGCGCATCATCGGTGGGCTTGGCACGCGCTTCGATCAGGTGCTGGCCAACGTCCTGCTGATGACGCTGCCTGCGCTGGCGGGCTGCGATGTTGAGCTGGTGGCGGGCAAGCAGGCCATACGACTGCTGCAAGCGGGCGCGCACATCCTCCACGGCGCGGTGGGCGATACGGTCTCGCTCATCCCGCTGGCGGGCGATGTGCATGGCGTGGCCACCGACGGGCTGCGCTACCCGCTGCGGCGCGAGACGCTGCGCTTTGGCCCAGCGCGCGGCGTCAGCAATGAGCTGATCGCCCCCACCGCGCACATCGAGCTTGAGGCGGGGCTGCTGCTGCTCGTCCACACGCACGGCAAGGCAGACTAGCGTGCAGGTCGTCAAACGCGACCTCAACCAGCGCGAGACGCTGCGCTACCACGGCGAGCTAACCTACCGTGACGCGACCAGCGCCTGCATCCACGCGCGCTTCGCCTTCCCCACGCGCGATCTGGGCTATCTGCTGCTCAAAGAGGGCGATTTGTTCGTGGAGTGGTTCTACACCGACCGCTGGTACAACGTGTTCTTGATCTACGACGTGGACGACGCGCGCTTCAAGGGGGCTTATTGCAACTTCACGCTGCCCGCCACCATCACCGACAGCGCGATCTACTGGGACGACCTTGCGCTGGATCTGTGGGTGGATCCGCTGGGACGGTGGCGGCTCTTGGATGAGGACGAGTACGACGCGCTGCCGCTGGATATGGCCACTCAACAGGCGGTAGCAGCGGCACAGCGCCAGCTTCTCGACGAGATCGACCACCGCCGCCCCCCGTTTGATGCGCTGGTGGCTACTTCCCCGGGCGGATGACCATCACCGGCACGTCTACGCGGTGGATGACCTCATTGGCGACGCTGCCGAACAGCAGCCGCGCGAGGCCGGTGTAGCCGTGGCTGGTCATGATGACTAAGTCGGGGTCTTCAAACGCGATGTATTCACACACTAGATCAGCCACATTGACGCCCTCCACCCACTGCACGCGCGCGTCAATGCCTTGATCGCGCAGCTCGTTGCGCAGGCTGATGAACTTTTGCTTGCTGGCCTCGCGCGCGGCTTGCAGCTGCTGATCCTGCCCCGCGATAGAGATAACGTCCATGAACTCATGGGCAGGCGGGCGAAACACGTGCAGCAAGATCACCTCACTTTTGTTGGCGCGGGCGATGTCGATGGCGTGGGGCAGCGCGGCCTCGCTCCAGCCGCTGCCATCCAACGGCACAACGATCTTCTTGTAGCGCGATGCAGTCATATTATTTCCTCCTCTTTACCACCCCCGACTATAACACTAGATGAGTAAGAACGCTCATGAAGGTTGTCAAGGTTGACAGGTGACAAATCGCACTCGTATAATCTTCGGAAATCTACAGAATTCTATGTAAAGGTACATATGGCTGAGATTCCGGTAGGTGTGAGCATGAACACGGCGGACGAGGAGAAGCCGAAGGGCAATCTTTCGATGGCGGCCAACTTGAAGCTGGCCATTTTTCATCTGGCGAGCGGCATGGCCGATGTGCTGACGACAGGCGTTTGGAACCGCGTCATGGTGACGGATCTCAAGTTCGCTGCCACGCCGATTGCGCTGTTGGTGGCGCTGCGCTACTTCCTCGCGCCGTTGGGGGTGTGGGCGGGGCGCATGAGCGACACGCAGACGTTGTTCGGCTTCCGGCGCATGTTCTGGATCGGCATGGGGCGCGGCCTCATGGTGGCCAGCACGTTTATCCTCGGCTTCACCACGGTCGACATCGCGCGCGAAGGCCTTGATGGGCAAGCTTACCCGCTGCAATGGGCGATGTTGATCTTGTCCTTCCTCATGTTCAGCTTTGGCACGGCCATCAGCGGCACGACCTTCCTTGCGCTGGTCTATGACCGCTCACCTGAGCATCAGCGGGGGCGCGCAGTGGGCATCGTGTGGACGTTCTTGCTGCTGGGTTACACCTTCGCAGGGATCCTATTTGGGGCGCTGCTGCCTTCGAACGGCGGCGAGGGCGACCGCCTGCTTTACAGCATCGACGCGCTGCAAACGCTGTTCATCGTGGCGGCGGTGCTGTGCGGCGTGATCTGGTTCATCAGCATGTTCGGCGAGGAAACACGCCAGAGCAGCGCTGCCGGCGTGGCGGCTCACCGCAGCGACAGCGAGAAGCCGCGCACCCTGAAGCAAGACCTGCGGCTGGTGTGGGTCAGCCGTTCGATGCGCTTCTTCATGTTCTACTTGGCGCTGTCGATGTTCTTTGCCTTCTCGCAAGATTTGATCTTGGAGCCGTTCGCGGGCGATGTGTTCGCCATGCCTGCCAGCGTGACGAACCGCTTTTCGGCCTATTGGGGCACGACGGCCATCCTCGGCACGCTGTTCTTCATCTGGTACTCGCGCAAGGACAAACGCCTGACGAACCACGTCATGTCGCTGATGGGGATGGGCTTCCTCGCGCTGACGTTTGCGCTGCTGGCCATTTCCTCATTCATGGAGATTCGTCAGCTGGTGACGCCGTCGCTCATCCTGCTGGGCGTGGGGCTTGGCATCTGGAACGTCGGCACGTTAGGGCTGATGATGGACATGAGTCCGCTGGGGCGTGCGGGAACATTCTTGGGCTTCTGGACGCTGATTGTGACGTTCTCGCGCGGTTTTGGAACGGCGTTCGGCGGCATCGCGCGCGACTTCTTCCTCATCTTGACCGACTCCAAAGCGCTGACCTATGGGCTGGCGTTCGGCGTGGGGCTGGTGGGGTTGATTATCGGCATCGTTTGCTTGGCGCAGGTCAACATGGCGCAGTACAAGCGCGACGAGCAGGCCGACACGGCAGCGGTGTTCGCGGGCGCGATGGACTAGGACTTTCGCTTCACAGCACCCCTTCTGCCTCGTATAGAGCTGTGGTCTAATGGGGGCATGGTTGTAGACAGATAGGACATCCATGCCCTTTTTGTTTCGTTGGCAAAACGCCGCCGCTGCGCTGCTGTGCGCGCTGGCCTTCGGGTTAAGCCTGCTCGTGAGCGACCGCGTCTTCGAGGGGCTGCCGCATCTAGAGGATGAGGTGGCGTATCTGTTTCAGGCGCGGGTGTTCGCGGCGGGCGAGTGGGTGATCCCGTCGCCGCCGGTGCGGCAGGCCTTCACGCAGCCCTTCATCGTCGATCACGCGGGCAGCGGGGAAATGCGCCGCTTCAGCAAGTATCCGCCGGGCTGGTCGCTGCTGCTAGCGGGCGGGCTGGCGATGGGCTATGGCGCGTGGGTGAACGCGGCGTTCGCGGCGGCGGCGGTTGCGCTGGTGTATCGGTTGGGGCGGATTTACAACCCGCACGTGGGCTTGATCGCGGCGCTGCTGCTGGCGTTTTCCCCGGCGGCGCTGCTGCTCAACGGGAGCTTGATGGCGCACAGCGCGGCGCTGGCGCTGGCCTGCGGCTTTTTGTGGTGCGTGTGGAATGCGGAGCAGACCGGACGACGCTGGCCGTGGGCGCTGGCGGCGGGGGTGCTGTTGGGCGTGCTGCTGCTGACGCGCCCCGCGCCTGCGGTGGCGGTGGCGCTGCCGGTTATGGTGTGGTTGGGCGGTCGCATCATGGCCAGTGTGTCTTGCGGCTACGGCCCACGTGCGAGGTTCAAGCGTTTACAACGGCGCGTGCTGCCTTACGTTGGCCTTGCGCTGGTGGCGTTGAGCTTGCAGGCGGTCAACATGGCCTACAACGCTGCTGCTGTGGGTGACGCGCGCGCCAACCTCTACACCCTTGTGTGGAGCTACGACCGCATCGGCTTTGGCGAGTGCTGCGGGCGCACGGGCCACACCCTTGAGAAGGCGATCCGCCACGTGCGCTTTGACATGTCGCTGGCGGCAGCGGACTTGTTTGGGTGGCAGTGGGGCGGGTGGGCGCTGGGCGACGATCTGCCGCCTGACCTGCGCGAACATCTGCTGACGAAAGCGACGTATTGGCCGCCGCTGGGCTTGAGTTTTGTGCTGCTGCCGTTTGGGGTGGTGATCGGCGCGGTGAGTGGACGCTGGCGGCGCGTGTGGGGCGCGGCGGCGTGGGCGCTGGCCATGAGCGCATGGGCCGTGCTGCCGGTGGTGGCCTTCCCGTTGGAGATGCTGCGCGACCCGACTTTCAGCTGGCTGTGGATCATCCTCGGGCTGGCGATGGCGCTCGCGCCTGCGTTGGCGGTCGCCCAAAGCGCATCGCCCACCGTGACGCTCACATGGCTGCTGGTGAGCTTCACCGCGTGCATTGTGATCTTCCAGATGACCTATTGGGTGGGGGCGCAGCGCTACAGCGCCCGCTATTGGTATGAGGCGGTTGGCGCGGTCAGCATCTTGAGCGCGCTGCCGCTGGGGGCCTCACCCCTAACTCCCCTCTCCCGCAGAGAGGGGACGCTTTCCTTCTTCACCCCTCTCCTCTACGCTGTGCTGGTGGTTGTTGTTCTCTGCGCCCACTACGCCTACAGCATCCCACGGGTGAGCGTGCTGCACGGGTTCAACAACGTCAGCCGCGCCCACGTGGAGGCGTTGGAGGCGCGCCGCGACGGTCGCCCTGCGCTCGTGCTGGTGACTGGCCCGCTGACCGGCGACTACCGCGTGACGTGGCGGGCGTTCGGCACGTACACCGCGCTCACCTCGCCGTTTCTTGACAGCGATGTGGTCGTGGCGCGCATCCCTGAGGGGGACACGCAGCGCCGCGAGCAGGTGCTGGCCCTGTTCCCTGAACGGCAGGTGATCGAGATGCGCGCGCTGGCTTCCGAGGCGTGGTTCGTCGATCAACCGTAGATGAACATCGCCAGCGTCACGATCAGCAGCACGCCGCTCACCAACGGCAGGTAAACCAGCTTGGGGGGTAGGCCTCATGCGCCGGACGCTAAAGCATCTGGCTAGAATGCGCCCCGTGACGGGGGCTTTAGTCCCCGCGCTTTAGCCGGTGGCTTCAGCTGTGGGCGCGCCGACCTCTGCGACCTTTTCGCATCTAATACGTAGATAAGTGTTACCACAGATAGACACAAATCGTCTGTATAATGGCATAGATTGTGAAAACGAGGACAAACATGCGCGTTATCGTTCACACGGGCAAAGGTGGTGTGGGCAAGACCAGCATCAGCGCCGCCACAGCGCTGCACTGCGCCGAGATGGGCCTCAAGACGCTGGTGATGAGCACCGACACCGCGCACAGTTTAGGCGATTCGCTTGACAAACAGATCGGCCCAGAGCCGATGGAGGTTTACCCTAACCTCTGGGCGCAGGAAGTGGACGCACGCTACTCTATGGATAAATACTGGGGTCGCGTGCAGAGGTACATGGTGGCGCTGTTCAGCCGCAAGGGCGTTGAGGACATCGTGGCCGAAGAGGTGACGATCCTGCCCGGGTTTGAGGAAGGCGCTCATCTGCTGTGGATCAACCAATACTTCAACACCAAAGAGTTCGACGTGTTGATCGTCGACGCCGCCCCAACCGCCGAGACGCTGCGCCTGCTGAGCCTGCCGGATGTGACGCGGTGGTGGTTTGAGCGCGTGCTGACGATCACGCAGGGCGTGACCAAGGTCATCCGTCCGATCAGCAAATTGGTGCGGCGCGGCGACGCCGTCCCCGATGACGACGCATGGGATCAAGTGCGCGACCTGTTCGACATGCTCGACCGCGTGCGCGCCCTGCTCTCCGACCCAGAAGTGTCGTCGATGCGGCTGGTGGTCAACCCCGAACGCATGGTGATCAAGGAGACGCAGCGCACCTACACCTACCTGAACTTGTACGGCTACGCCACCGATGCAATCCTCGTCAACCGCATCCTGCCCGACGAAGTGACCGACCCCTACTTCGACGCGCGGCGCGAGCGCCAGAAAGAAAACCTCGCCTTTGTGCAAGAGGCGTTCGGCATGATGCCGATGCTCAAAGCGCCGCTGTTCAGCGATGAAGTGGGCGGGCTGGAGGATCTGCGGCGCTTGGGCAAAGCGCTCTACGGCGACACCAACCCCGCCCGCCGCATGTTCGACGGGGTGACGCACAAGATCGAAAGCTACGGCGACAACGGCGAATACATCTTGAAAGTGCCGCTGGGCTTCGCGGATAAAGCCGATATTGACCTGTACCGTTCACGGGATGAGATTACGCTGCGCGTGGGGCCATACCGCCGAAACATCGTGCTGCCGTCCGCGCTGCATAATCTGGAGATCGCAGATGCAAAACACGTCGAGTCCAGCCTCCACATCCGTTTCTACAACCCCGACCCCACCCCCACCGCCAAAGGCCGCTAACAGCAACGGCGCAGGCCGCGTGGGGGTGCGGCGGCCTGTGGTCTTCGAGGATGTCATGGGGCCAGCGCCCAGCACGAACGGAGCGCTGCCCCCGCCACCTGCGCCGAAAATCCCAGTCGTCCCCACCACGGCGGAGGTCTCGCGCCGCGTGAGCGAAGCCGCCGCCCCGCGTGAAACAGTCGAGCAGCAGGTCAACCGCCTGCGCCCGCGCGCCCTGCGCATGCAGCTCCGCTTTTGGCACACGCTCTTATTTGCGCTGTGGCTGTTCGGGCGTTTGGTGGTCTGGCAGGTGTACATCGCCAATTATTTCCCGGGCTACGTCAAGCGGACGAACACACGCCGCTGGCGCAAGTACGCCCGCGAGTTCCGCAAGTTTGCCATCCACATGGGCGGCGTGATGATCAAGGCGGGGCAGTTCGCCAGCACGCGCGCTGATGTGCTCCCGGAGGAGGTCATCAGCGAGCTGGCTGACCTGCAAGACAAAGTGCCGACCATCCCGTATGAGCAAATCCGCGCGGTGCTGCAGCGCGAGCTAGGCGACCTCGACGCGCGCTTCGAGTGGATCACGCCGGAACCCATCGCGGCGGCCAGCTTGGGGCAGGTGCACCGTGCCAAACTGCGCTCTGGCGACCGTGTGGTGGTCAAGGTGCAGCGCCCCAACGTGCGCGCCATCGTGTATACCGATATGGCGGCGCTGTTCATTGTGGCGCGGGTGGCGATGCGCTTTGCGTTTGTCCGTCGGCGGGCGGATGCCGTGCTGCTGATTGAGGAGTTCGGGCGCGTCCTGCTGGAGGAGGTCTCGTATCGTAAAGAGGTGGAGAACGCCCAGCGCTTCGCCCGCATGTTCGCTGACAACGCGGGGGTGTACGTCCCCTCGATCTACACCGAACACAGCACCGACCAAGTCATCACGATTGAGGATGTGACCTCGATCAAGATTGACGACTTCGAGGCGCTGGCGGCGGCGGGCATCAACCGTAAAGATGTGGCGCGCCGCTTGATGGACACCTACATGAAGCAGATCTTCGACGAGCGCTTCTTCCATGCCGATCCCCACCCGGGCAACTTGTTTGTCTACCCGCTGCCAGTCGAGAACCCGCAGGAGTACGTCGCCAAGGGCGGCGGTCGCCCGTTCTATCTGATCTTTATCGACTTCGGCATGACGGGCACGCTGACGAAGGAGCTGGTCGGCGCGCTCATCAACACGCTGTCGGCGGTCATCACGCGCGACGCGCGTAAGCTGGTGGCCAGCTATAAAGAACTCGGGTTCCTGCTGCCTAACGCCGACGTGCGCCGCATCGAGGAGGCGACCGAAGCGGTGTTCGACGAGGTGTGGGGCCTCAGCATGTCAGACATCAACCAGATCGACTTTGACGTGATCGCCAACATTGGCAAAGAGTTCAGCGATCTGATCTACGAGATGCCCTTCCGCATCCCGCAGGATTTCATCTATCTGGGGCGCACCGTGAGCATCTTGTCTGGCATGTCCACCGCGCTAGACCCTGACTTCAACCCGTGGACGAGCATCCAAGAGAACGTGCAGCACCTCATCACCACCGACGAGGAAACGAACTTGTTCCGCGAGATTTTCGCCAGCCTGCTGGATCCGATTCAGCAGCTGGCAGCGGGCAACACGCGGGGCTTCTTGCTGGCGACGCGCCGCCTGCTGGCGCAGTTTCAGCGCCCCAACCGCTCGGAGCAGATGCTCCAGCAGATCATCAGCGGCGAGGTGCAGATCGAGACGAAGCTCAGCCCGTACAATCGCAAGCAGCTTGAGCGCGTCGAATCGCAGATGAAGGCCACCAACCGCATGTTCTTGTTTGGGACGTTGATGATCGTCGGGACGCTGCTCTACACCAACGGGGACATGCAGCTGGCGACGGCGGCTTACGCGGCCTCGGGCGGGGCGTTCTTGTGGTGGCTGCTGGGGCGGTGAGGGTGGTTGTGTCATAAGTAGATGGGCGTCGGGAATGTGTAGATGGCAACCCGTGAGCAGAATGAACGCCGTTTCAAAAACTGGCAGGATTTGCCCAACGGCGGTCGGCGTTACTGGACAGATCGCAAAGGTGCGATCAGCGGGTTTCAACGAATCATCAAGATCAACGTATTGATCGAACGCCACCAGAAATTCCCGTTGGATGCCGGGCACGAAAAACTGGTTGATGAGGATTAGGTCATGACGATTACCCGACAAACCGTGAGCGATAAACTGCTGGCGTACCTCAACGCACATATCACGTTGGCAGAGCTGGTTGATTGGGCGGAGAATACCTTCATCGAGGATGTACTGGAACCCGTCGAAGATGTGGACATGCTCAACGATGTTCTGTCATATCTAGCAGCGGCGGATACAGCTCAGTTCCCGCTCACGTGGGATATTTGCGCTGATTTTCTGGCGAAGCTGGGTGTGAAAGTGCAAGTCGTCGCCATGTCATAGGCCAGCTAACGGAGCGTGCCTCGTGTATTGTCGTCACCGTGCGACAAGCGGTTCATCAGCAAATAACGACACGTAGGCTGCTTTGCAGGAACAGAACAAGTGGCGGTCAGCTTGGCTCGCTGTTGATCGTCGGGACGCTGCTCTACACCGTGGCTTTGCTGATATATTGGGGTGTAGGACGTGTCACCCCACCCCGCGCGAAGCGGGGCAGGGCAAGAGGCCTTAATCCACCTTGACCTTGACTTTGGTCTTGCCGGTGGTGGGGGGCTTTGGCTCGTTGTCGTCGTCGTCCTTTGTCTCGGTTTCAGCGGGCTTGGCGGGTTCTTCCTCGCGCTCGCTGACCTTCTTCATCTCGTCGATGGTGGCATCGATCAGGATGCGGAAGCCCTTCACGAACTCCTCGGTGGCTTTTTGGCCATGCTCGCGGAAGCCAGCGGGCAGCAGCGCCTCCAGCGCCTTGCCGGTTTCCTCAAGGGCGCGGCGCTGATGGTAGAAGAAGCGTTCCATCGGCGTTTGCTGCGTCTCCTCGAAGATTTCCTCGACGGCCTCTTCAACCTTCTTCTTGCTGTCGTTATCCATATGCGATCATCCCAATGTATGCTATTGACCGGTCATTGTACTATACGCGGCGCTTTGGAGAAAGTTGCACGTGCCCCTCGCGCGTTTGACAGGTGACGGTAGAATCAGACTATCCACAGAGGAGGGCGTATGATTACCATCTCGGCCATTTACACCTACCCGATCAAGTCGTGCGGCGGGCTGGCGCATGAGATGCACGCGCTGGACGCGCGCGGCCTGCGCTATGACCGGCGCTGGATGGTGGTTACGCCGGAGGGGCAGTTCCTCACCGCGCGCGATGTGCCGCGCCTGCTGCTGGTGCAGCCGGAGATGGCTTCGGACGTGATGCGGCTGCACATGGCGGGGCGACCAGTGTTAGAAGTGCCGCTGGAGCAGGACGTGCGCGGGCGGCGGCGTATGGTCGAGGTGTGGGGGGATCGCGTGGCGGCGGTGGACGAGGGTGAGGAAGCGGCGGCGTGGTTCAGCGCGGTGGTTGGGCAGCCTGTGCGGCTCGTTTCTATTGCGGATGATTTCAGCCGTGTGATCAACACCGAATACGTCGACCAGCCCACTGAGACCGGCTTTGCGGATGGCTACCCGCTGCTGCTGATCGGCGAGGCATCGCTGGACGCGCTCAACGAACGGCTGCGCGCCAAAGGGGAAGCCCCTGTGCCGATGAGCCGCTTCCGCCCTAACGTGGTGGTGAGAGGAACAGCCCCCTTTGAGGAGGACACGTGGCGGCAGGTGCGCTTGGGCGATGTGCCGTTCGACGTGGTGAAACCGTGCAAGCGCTGCGTCATCACGACGCTGGATCCGTCAACCGGCGAAGCGCCCAACCCCAAAGAGCCAACGGCGACGCTGGCAGCCTTCCGGCGGTGGAACGGTGGCGTGATCTTCGGCCAAAATGTGGTGCATCGGAGCTTAGGGGTGCTGCGCGTGGGGCAGCCCGCTGCGGTGGAGCGGGTGTCGCATGGGTGGCTGCAAGAGGGGTAGAGAGAACAAGTACAGAGCGTCGTTGTCTGGGGTAACGCGCTAGGTGGATGGTTGCGGTTGTTGGGGTGGCTACATCTCGATGTAGCGCTTCCAAGCGGCAGGCCCCGTTCCCAGCGCGATCACCAGATAGCTGGTGCGCGGGGTCTTTGGCTCCCAGCGGAGCTTCATGCCTGCCTCGTTGGGCATCAGGTCACCCTTCTTATGGTTGCACAGCGCGCAGGCGCAGGCGGTGTTCGTCCACGTGTCCTTGCCCCCGCGTGAGCGCGGCACGATGTGGTCAATCGTGAGGTCACTCTTGGTGATCAAGCGCCCGCGCTGGACATCACCCGGCTGCACACCGCAGTAGATGCAGGTGTAATTGTCGCGGACGAGGATGCCTTTGCGCGACCAATGCGCATGACGGCGTGGGACGTTGACATAGGCACGGAGGGCGATCACTGAAGGCACTGAAAAACGATCACGCACGGTGCGCAGGAAAGCGCCGCTCTCCTCGACGACAATCGCCTTGCCTGCCATGAGCAGGTTGATGGCTCGCTGCACACTGATGACGGCGAGCGGTTCCCATGTGTTGCCGTTTAGCAGCAGCACCCGACTCTGTACGATGGACGCTGGACTCGTCACAGAAGATTCAACTCCTCACACTCAATTTGTCCATTGCCATCATTCATTATAGCTTGAAATTGTTAAGAATACGTTGTCTGTGCGCGCTCAAGGGCTGCTGCGCACGCCAACAACGGGTGCGCCTATTTCTTGGTCAGTTTCTCTTTGGCATATGAGAAGTAGCTGCTGCCCTCATCGAGCAGCCCCTGCGCGGTGGCTGCATCCCACTGCGACGGCGTGAGCAGCAGGTTCTTGTTTTTGAGGTCGCTCAGATGCGTCTTGAGTTTGGCGAGGCGCTTGATGAGCGCGTCGATCTCGCCATCCGTGAGGACGCCCGTCATCACGACGCGCAGCAGCTTCTCGTCGAGGCCGATGATGCGTTCGGCCATGTCCTTGTCGACAAATTTGCTGATCCCCGGGAAGTTGAACACGCGCCCGACCCCCTCGCGGTGCGCGCCGAACGACATGTCGTTGTCGATCCCTGTGAGGCCGACGATGTTGCCGCTGTTGTCTAACTGCAAGGTGAAGTTGCCCATGTTGCGGTCAACTTGGCCTGCCAGCGCGTCCAGCAGTTGCAGCCGTGAGAAGAAGCGCTGCAAGCCGCTGTCGTTCATAAAGTCGCGCTGTGGTTTGGAAGTATCTTTGCGGACGGAGATATCATAGTTCAGCTTGCTGAGGGTCGTGCCCTGCGCTGATTGCATCAAGCTCCCTTGAATCAGCTCCCCGTTACCCGTCTTGCGGAAGGCCAGCTCGGCGCGGGCGATCAAATTGCTGCCGAGCAGCTCATCCAGCCGTGCCGTGGCCACGTCGCGCATCGACGTGTTCAGGTTCATCTCCATTTCAAGCTCTTCGGGGTGCTGCTGCTGATAGGACTGCATGGCGCTTTCGTCGAAGATGCCAGCATCGGCGGGGACGTTGTAGCTGTTGGTGATGGCGTTGAAGTCCATCCCCTGAAAGTTCTCGGTCATGTTGGCAATTTCGCTGTACTGCTTGCCCTCGACCGTCAGCTTGTCCATGTTGGCAGTCAGCGGGACGGCTTCTTGGTTCGCTTTGAAGTAGCCTTCTTTCCCGAATTGATTCACCTTCGCCACTTGGTTGGTGCCGCCCGCATCACTGCCGACGATCTGACTATCAGCGATGACGTTGACTTGGCTGGGCTGGGCCAGCACGATATGCCACGTGGGCAGTTCGATGGGGCGGTTCGTGTGAACCCGATAGGCGAGGATGCCGATCTTGGAGCGCTCGGTGATGACCTGCGCCATCAGCATATTCATGAAGGCGAAGCGCTTGTCACCCTCCATCTCTGGGCTGGGCTTGCGGCTGAGGTAGAAGTTGATGGCATCTTCCACCTTATCGAGCAGGCCTTTCAACACGCTTACGCTGTCGAGGGTGACTTTGGCGGTGGTGACGAAGTTGTTGTAGGCTTGCAGCGCGTCGAGCACGGCGCGGTAGTGGGTGGAGTTAACTTTCATCACCCTGCCGAATACAGTGAAGTTGGCCTTTGGCTCGCCCTGTTGTGATTTCACCATCGTGGGCGAGGGCAGACGCTGGATGACGGACTGAGCGGCGCGGTTGCCGATGGCGCGCTGCAAGGTGAGCGCAGCGGGGAGCGGCAGAGGCATCTCTGGGCTGGCGGGCGCTGCGGGCTTGTTGGTCTGCGGCGCGTGATCTTTGTTGGCGGAGGCGTGCTCAGTCATGGCAAGAAGCTCCGTAGATAGGGACATTGTTTACAGTGTACAGGATTTTTTAGAATGCGCTTATCAAAAAAAATGCTCCTCCACACGCTGTGAAGGAGCCACCTCTTGTGATGGGACTTGGGCGCTGCGCCGATGTCGTCCATCAGCGAAGCCTTTCTACTCGTCTGGTCGATTGTTTGGTGGCTGTTCCACCCCGTCGTTCCTGAGGTCTCGTGTCGTGCCGTGCTGCCAATACAATGCGTGCCGTGTTTCACCGTTGTTTCACATCGGAACCTTTTCATGGGGCTGCGGTGGTTACGATGGATGGGAAAGGGCGCAGCGCTCCGTCTTTCTCACCCCCAATGCCCTGCTCGGGACTGTGTTCGCATTTACTTCTTGCGGTCATCACTGCCTCCTTTCTGCGGCTCGTGCTAACTGACTCGTTCGGCGCGTGGCAGCACCCGCAGCAGCGGGGCGGCCTGTTGATGTTGGACTTCTTTCAACGTCTCCTGTGTGACGTACAAGATATCGCGCAGGTAGCTCATCAATTCTTGTCGGCTTAAGCCTGTGGCGGCCTCGGCCTCGTGCTCGGCGGCGGCGCTGTGCAGCTCATCGAGCGTGTCCAGCACGGCGTTTAACTGTTCAAGGGTCACCTGCAACCGCTGCTTGCTCATAAAGACCTCTGCTTAGGATGGTGCGAAACCAAATGAAAAAGGGGTATGAGCCTTGTGCTGGTCTCATACCCCTCGCGTCGTCAGAGGTTATGTGGGTGGTCAGGTGACCTTAGAGAGTCGTACCCTTTCCACGCCCAGACCAACACCCAGAATGCGTCCATGCGATGCTGCCCGCGTTGGCGACGAGGCGCAATCCGCCCACGGTCGCCAGCATGTCATCCGCCAGTTGGTGCATCCAGCGGAAGAAGACCATGCTTGAGGCATCGTTCGCAGCAGTGGCGCCGATGAACCGCGCACGGATGAACTCCTTCCCGCTGAGGCCAGCGAGAGGGCGCACACGAGCGGCGATCACGCCACCGTTAGCAGTTCCTCCGAAGTTCATCTTCACCACGTCTACGCACTCCTGATATTGGTGCAGAACAGGTACAACCTCAGTGAGAATACCGCAGTTTTCACTGCGTGTCAACAGGGTTTTTTAGGGAAAGTTTGCATCCGCAACAGATCATTGGGATGCGCCAGCGGCTAAAGCCCGCGGGAAGGGGCATGGTTTCAAGGGTCGCAAGCCCACGACTGACCTACAGGCGGCCCTAAGCTTCTTTTTCGATGCGGGTGGCATCCAGCATTTTGAGGATGCTTGAACCGGTGATAAACACACGGCGCATGCCTCGTGGCTTGGACACCTCAAGGTGGCCGTTGTTGATCAAGCGCTTGAGTGTGCTGAGGCTGATACCGAGCGCCTCGGCAGCCTCCTGACGCGAATACACCGCGCCAGCTTCAATGTGGAGCTTCTGAACTTCGTTTGTCATGGGGGACTCTCCTTTCTGGGTCAAGTGTCAAAACAACGTTAAACGATATTGTAACATCATTGTGATGTATCGCAAGGGTTCACAAGGGGCTTATGCGGCGTACACGTGTTCGGCACGGGCAGGGCGAGCGGCGCTTGACAAGCGCGGCGCGTGTGGCACATAATGGGCGCTAGAGCGTTGATGGAGACCGTGTGCCAGCGCCCGTGAAGGGCCTTTCGTCTCAGAGAGCGCCCCTCATTGGCTGAGAGGGGGCGCGATGAAAGTGGCAGAATTCGCTCCGGAGCTGGCAAGTGAAGCGCCTACCTAGAGGGCGTGCGTAGCTGGCCCGTTGGCGCCGCGACAGAGCGCATCGAGCGCTGGCTGACCTGCTCAGCCAGAAGCAGGGTGGTACCACGGTGGCTGATTTGGCCCTCGTCCCTGATTGTTCATGGGCGAGGGCTTTTTCGTTTGACATTATACATGGAGGCAAGCGCATGGCAGAGAGCATCGATGCAGTGAAGCAGACCGCGCTGGCAGAGCTGGAGGGGATCCAATCGGCCGCCGAGCTGCAAACGTGGAAGACCCGCTACATCGGCGGCAGGGGGCAGCTTAAAGACCTGATGAACCGGCTTGGCAGCCTGCCCGCCGAGGAGCGCAAGGCCTATGGCCAGCAGGTGAACGCGCTCAAAGAAGCGCTGACGACGGCGTATGAGGCGCGCGAGGCTGCGCTGGAAGCCGCTGCGCTGGATCAAGCGCTGGCCTCTGGCGCGGTGGATATCACGCTGCCCGCCCGCCCGCGCCGTCGTGGGCACCTGCACCCCAGCAATCAGACGCTGCGGCGCATCTACGACATCTGGGCGGATATGGGCTTTCAGGTGTTCCTCAGCCGCGATGTCGAAGATGACGACACCAACTTCACGCTGCTGAACTTCCCGCCGGATCACCCCGCGCGCGACATGCAAGACACGTTCTACACGACGGAGCCGGGGGTGATCCTGCGGACGCACACCTCCCCCGGGCAAATCCGCAGCATGCGCGCCTATGGCGAGAACGGCACACAGCCTATGCGCGTCATCCTGCCCGGCATGTGCTACCGCTTTGAACAGATTACCCATCGCAGCGAGGTTCAGTTCCACCAAGTGGAAGGGATCGCCATCGGGCGCAATATCCGCATGAGCGACCTCAAGGGCACGTTTGAGCAGTTTGTGAAGCGCTTGTTCGGCGCTAATACGGCGCTGCGCTTCCGCGCGTCCTACTTCCCCTTCACCGAGCCGAGCATGGAGATCGACGTGGAGTGCTTTGTGTGTGGGGGCAAGGGCTGCCGCATCTGCAAGTACACCGGCTGGCTGGAGATTGCCGGCAGCGGGATGATCCACCCCAACGTGCTGCGCAACGGCGGCTATGACCCAACCACATGGAGCGGCTTTGCCTTCGGCATGGGGCCAGAGCGCATCACGCTGCTGCGCCACGCCATCGAGGACATCCGCTACTTCTGGGCGAACGATCAACGCTTCCTGCATCAGTTTTAGTTTTAGTAGGGACAGCGCGACCCCAAACGCAGCGGAGCGAGTATGCCTCAACCGCGCATTGGGGCGCGGGGGCTGAAGCCCCCTTCAGGGGGCGCACGCTAGCGTGTGACAGTTGACACATTACCAAAGGACACAACCCCATGCTTATTCCACTGTCAGGGACAGCGCGACCCCAAACGCAGCGGAGCGAGTATGCCTCAACCGCGCATTGGGGCGCGGGGGCTGAAGCCTCCTTTAGGGGGCGCACGCCAGCCGGATGCTTCAGCGTCCGGCGTGTGACAGTTGACACATTACCAAAGGACACAACCCCATGCTTATTCCACTGTCAGGGACAGCGCGACCCCAAACGCAGCGGAGCGAGTATGCCTCAACCGCGCATTGGGGCGCGGGGGCTGAAG
>JBDNCV010000031.1:0-31028 GCA_046719465.1 Anaerolinea sp. | reverse complement strand
CGGCTTCGTTCGGCATCCACCACGCCGAGCGGATGAACTGGCGGCTTTCGGTCAGCATCTTGCCCCAGCTCGGCGTAGCCTGCTGCGCGCTGCCCAGACCCAAGAAGCTCAACGACGACTCGGCAAGGATGATCGTGCCGAGGCCGAGCGTGGCGTAGACGATCACTGGCGCGATGATGTTGGGCAAAATGTGGCGGAACATGAGCGACAGATCAGTCGCGCCGAGGCTGCGGCCTGCCGTGACGTACTCCGCTTCTTTGGCCGTCAGCACTTGGCTGCGCACAATGCGCGCGATGACCGTCCAGTTGACCAAGCCCAGCGCGAGGATGATGTTCAGCTCACTCGGGCCGAGGATGCCCGTCAGCGCAATGGCGAGGATCAACAGCGGGAAGGCCATCACAATGTCCACGCCGCGCATGATGATCAAGTCCACCCAGCCGCCAAAGTACCCCGCCACCATGCCGACGACGATCCCGATGCTCAGGCTGATGGCCATCGCCGACAGCGAGATGTAGAGCGAAATCTGCGAGCCGTAGATCACCCGTGTGAAGATGTCGCGCCCCAGCGCGTCGGTTCCCATCAAGTGCTCCATCGACGGGGGCTGCACATATTTGTTCGCAAGGTCGCCGCGGATGGGGTCATACGGGGCGATCCACGGGGCGAACAAGGCGGCGGAAAGCATCATCAAGACGATGGCCAAGCCGACGATGCTGGCCGGGTTGCGGAAGATGCGCCGCAGCGCCAACTTCAACGGCGACTGCGGCGGCGCAAGCTCAAAGGTAGGGATCGTTTGCGCGCTCATGAGTAACGAATCCGAGGGTCAACCAATGGGTAGATCAGATCAACGACGAGGTTTACCAGCGCGTAGATCAGCGCAAAGGTGATGACCAGCCCCTGCACCGTCGGGTAGTCGCGCTGGCCGATGGCGTTCACCAACATCCGCCCCATGCCCGGCCAGCTGAAGATCACCTCCACCAGCAGCGTGCCCGAGAGCAAGCTGGCAAAGCCCGTCCCCCACACGGTGACGATGGGCAGCAGCGCGTTGGTCAGCGCGTGCCGTGTGACCACCGTTCGACGGCTCAGGCCTTTGCTGGTAGCTGTGCGGATGTAGTCCTGATTCAGCACCTCCAACATGCTGGAGCGTGTGATGCGCATGAGGATCGCCAACATGCCAAAGCTAGCCGTCACCGCAGGCAAGATGAGCCGTTCGTCATAGCCGAGGCCGCTCACCGGCAGCAGGCGCAGCTGCAGCCCAAACAGGATCTGCATCTGCAAGCCCAGCCAAAAGACCGGGATCGACACGCCGATGAGCGCGATAAACCGCGCGATGTTGTCCCAGAGCGTGTTGTGCCGCAGCGCCGAGATGATCCCGAGCGGGATGCCGACCACTACCGCAACCAACATAGCGCAGATCGCCAAGATGACGCTCGGCCAGAAGGCGTCGTTGATCATGTCCGTCACCGGGCGATTCGTGATGAAGCTTGTGCCGAAGTTGCCCTGCACCATGTCACCGAGGAAGATCACAAACTGGGTGGGCAGTGGTTGATCAAGGCCGAGGCGGGCGCGCGTGGCGGCGATGGCCGCCTCGTCCCCGCGATCCCCTTCGAGGATCACCGCCGTGTCGCCGGGCAAAATGCGCACCAGCATAAACGTGAGGAAGTAGATGCCAAGCAGCGTCGGCAGGAATTGGATAATACGTAACGCGATGTATTTGGTCATGAAGGCCAGCTAAGGATACAAGAGCGATTCTCAACTATTAAGCATACCTGATATCTCGGTGTGAAGCGTAGTGCTAGCCAATGCAGAACATGCTAGGGGCGATCCGGTGGATCGCCCCCAGCAAGATGACGAACTCGAGAGCTGCCTTATGGCAGGTCGATCAAGGCAAAGCGCACCACGCCGTTGTTGTCAATCGGCTGGCCACCCAAACGGCTGCTGACCAAGCGGGTCGTCGCGCCGCTGTAGATGGGCAGGATCAACACTTCTTCCATGGCGATCCGTTCGATCTCAGCGAAGACCGCGTTACGTTCCTCGCCCAGCGGCATCGAAACCGCGCGGGTGTTCAGCTCGGCCAGCTCGTCCGCCACCGCCACATCGCCATAGCCGCAGTTGATGCGCGTGGCCGCGTTGGGCAGCAGCAGCACCACCATGTTCTCGGGGTCAGGGTAGTCCATCCCCCAGCGGATGCCGCCCATCTCCATCGTGCAGGCCGTGCGGTCTTGCGTGTAGACAGCGGCGTCCGTGCTGCTGACGATGAGGGTGATGCCAGCCTCAGCCACCGTAGCGGCCATCGCGTTCAGCACGCGGTTCTCCGTCTCGTTCTGATCGGTGCGGACGGTCAGCTCAATGCCGTTCGGGTAACCGGCCTCGGCCAGCAGCGCGCGCGCGGCTTCGACGTCACGCGGGAAGTAGCTCACGCCAGTGTGGGCCGACAGACCTTTAGGGTACAAATAGTCCGCCGGGACGCCGTTGCCTTGCAGCACTGTGTCCACGATCAACTGCCGATCCACAGCCAGCGCCAGCGCGCGACGGATGCGGACATCGCCCATCTTGGGGTCTTTGAGGTTGATGCGCAGGTTGTAGAGGCCCAACGTGGGGATCGTCACCAGACGCTCCGAGAGGCGCGCATCAGCGCGCAGGCGCGGCAGGTCTGCCTCCGGCGCGACCGACACATCGAGCAGCCCCGCCTCGAATTCGATCACTTGGCTGGAGGCTTCAGGGATCACGCGGATGATAGCCGTCTGGACTTCCGGCGCGCCGCCCCAGTAGTTGGGGTTCGCGCGCAGCACAACGCGGTCATTCTGGACGAACTCGGCCACGCTGTAGGGGCCAGCGCACATTGGGCCGTTGGCGAAGCCCGCTTCCGCCGAGCCTTGCGCGATGATGAACGCGCCGGGCAGCGTCAGACGGGTGAGGAAGGACGTTACCGGGCGGGCCAAAGTAATCTGCACGGTGCTGTCGTCGATCACCTGCACGCCTGAGATTTCACCCGCAGGCGGGATCGGCTCAGGGGTGGGCGTGCCCTCGCCCACTGAGGGGGTCGTGGGGCGTGCTTGCGCCCAGCCCGCCACATCGCGCAGCACGAGGCCGGCGGTGTAGGACGTGCCAAACGCTGGGTCGGACAGGCGGTCAAAGGAGTATTTGACATCGGCGGCGGTCAGCGGCGTGCCATCGAAGAAGGTCACCCCCGGCCGCAGGTTGAAGGTGTAGACGAGGCCATCTTCCGAGATCGTCCACGATTCAGCCAGCGCGGGCACAGGTTCCAGCGTCACAGGGTCATAGTTGACAAGGCCTTCGCACACATTGCGCAGCACCAAAAATTCGTCTGCGGTGCGGGCTGCGTGCAGGTCGAGCGTGTTGGGCTGAGATTCGACGAATGCGACCGTGACGACGGATTCCTGAGCGACAGTCGCGCTCAAGCTGAGCGCTGCCAGCGCCCCCGCCGCCATCCACCAACGAAGCGTCTTAAACATCATTTTTCCTTTTCCCTCCATTTTCGTTATAACAAAAGCAGTCTCCTTCATCGCCAATGCAATGTCAGAGGCTGTATGCCACCCTAACACGGAAGGTGGGATAAGTCCACAGCGACAATGGAGCCATGTCGGGGAATACAGCTAGTTAGAATTATAACGTTCCTTGACGCACTCAACAGGCATTGGTATACGACAATTGGAATTTTTTTGAGCTGCTTAACCCAAAGGACAACCCACACATGAAGCTCACCATCATCGGCAGCGGTGTTCGCACGCCGCGCTTGATCCCCTCGCTCGTTCGCCGCGCCCCTCGCTTGGGGCTAACAGAGCTGTGGCTCATGGACACCGACGCGGACAAGCTCGCGCTCATTGGCAGCCTCTGCCAGCAGCTTGCTGTCGACGCGACTTTTACCTTCCACTTCACCACCGACGCGCGCGAGGCCATCCGCGGCGCGCAGCACGTCATCACGGCAATCCGCCCGGGGTTGGAGAAAGGCCGCGCTATCGACGAGCGCATCTGCTTCGATCACGGCGTGCTGGGGCAAGAGACGACCGGCGCGGCGGGCTTTGCAATGGCCATGCGCAGCGTCCCCGCTATCTTGGAGTACGCCCGCTTGACCGCGCAGATCGGTGCGCCGCGCGCGTGGCTCTATAACTTCACCAACCCGGCGGGATTGGTGGCGCAGGCGCTGCACTACGCCGGTGTGGAGCGGGTGGTGGGCATCTGCGACAGCGCCAACGGCGCGCAGCACGCCGTCAGCCGCTTCATGGGCATCCCCCTCAAGCGCCTGCATCACACCGTCTACGGCCTGAACCACCTCTCATGGACGCGCAGCGTCCGCGTGGATCCTGACCCCGACGGCACGGGCGGCGAGGAAGTGCTGCCCGGCCTGCTGAGCGATGAGCGTTTCATCGCTGCCACCCACATGAGCATGTTTCACGAAGGGCTGCGCCGGTGGCAAGGCACGTTCCTCAACGAGTACCTACACTACTACTACCACCGCGATGAGGCGCTCGCCGCCCTGCTCAAGAAAGACGAGACCCGCGGCGAGGAGACGCTGCGCCTGACGACCGCCCTGCTGGAGCGCCTGCGCCAGCACCGCGACGACCCCGCCGCCAGCCTCGCCGCCTACCGCGAGATCATGGGGCAGCGCAGCGCCACCTACATGGCACACGCCCGCGCCGGAGCCAACCGCGTCAAGATGGAGCCAGTCGGCGAGGATGAGGAAGGCTATGCTGCGGTCGCGCTGGGCTGTGTGGAAGCCATCCAGAACAACGCCCTGCACTACACCGGCCTGAACGTGCCCAACCGCGGGGCCATCGACGGCATGGCCGATGATGACGTGGTCGAGGTCGGCTGTTGGGTCGACGCCACCGGCATCCGCGCGGAGCGAGTCGGCGCGATCCCGACGCATCAGCTGCTGCTGATGCAGGCCGTCAAGCAGTACGAGCGGTTGGCAGCGCGCGCCATCCTCGAACGGCGGCGCGATCTAGCTGTGCAGGCGCTGGCGGTGCATCCGCTCGTCAGTTCCTACCCGCTGGCCGATAAGCTGGTGAGCGCCTTCCTAACGGCGCACGCTGACCTTGTGGGTGCGTGGGCATGACCTCGCAGTACGACGTGCTCGTCCCGGGCAGCTACTACTGCGACTTGATCTTCACCGGCCTGCCTCAGTTCCCCGCGCTAGGGACGGAGGTCTTCACCACTGGGCTAACAGTCACGGTTGGCGGCGTGATGAACAGCGTGGTCGCGCTGCAACGGCTAGGCGTGCAGGTTGGATGGACAGGGCAGGTCGGCACGGATTTTTTCAGCGCGTTCATCCTTCAGCAGGCCGAGCGCGAAGGCGTGGACACGTCGCTGTTGGAGCGGCTGGACCACCCCTTCCAGCGCGTGACGGTGGCCATGTCCTACCCGCATGACCGCGCCTTCTTGACCTACGTCGACCCCGCCCCATCGTCGATTGCGCTGGTGCGCCGCGTGCTGGATCGTGTGGCATTCCGACATCTGCACTTCACCGGCCTGCAAACCGACCCCGACACGCCTGCGCTGCTGGCTGAGGTCAAGGCGCGCGGCGTCACCATCAGCATGGACTGCCAGCACCGCGTCATTGAGATCAGCGATCCAACGGTGCAGGCGGTGCTTTCTCAGTTGGACGTGTTCATGCCCAACCGCGCCGAAGCCAAGCAGCTCACCGGTGAAGACGACGTGCACGCCGCCGCCCAGTGCTTCCTCGCGCTGGTTCCCACGGTGATCATCAAGGACGGGGCCAACGGGGCGCACGGCTGGCACAACGGCCAGCACATCCACCAACCGGCGATCACGGTCGACGTGGTCGATACGACCGGCGCGGGCGATGTGTTCAACGCGGGCTTCTTGGCGGCGTGGCTGCGCGGGCTGCCGTTCGACGCGGCGCTGCGCTGGGGGGCCATCAGCGGCGGCCTTTCCACACGCGGCCACGGCGGAACCTCCACCGCGCCCACGCTGGCCGAATTACAGGCGTGGCTCGCACGCTAGCGAATGCGACGGCTGAAGCGCGACACCGTGTTCACCTTGCGGAAGCCGCAAGCCTGATAAAAAGCAACTGTGCCGCTGTGCGCCGTCTGGCAGCACACCGTCGCGCTGGTCATCCCCAGCGCTTGCAAGCGGCGCAGCCCCTCCCACATGACCGCCCGCCCCAGCCCCTGCCGCTGATAGCAAGGGCGCGTGCCGACCGGCTCAAACTCACCGCGGCGCAGCGGCGCGTCGATCCACGTCAGGGCGAAGGCAGCAAAGCGGCCATCTGGCGCGACGACGACCACATCGCGCGCGGGGTGATAACCGGGCGCGCTCGTCATGAACGCTTGATAGTAGTCACCAGTCATGCGGCTGCCAGTGAAGGCTGTGCGATGCACATCGGCCCGCAGCTCGGCGTAGGCTGGCTCCATCTGGTCGAGAAAGCTGAAGCCCGCGGGCAGGGTGGGCGTAGGTAGGGGCTGGGTCAGGTCGAATGCCAGCACAGTAAGAAAGTCTTGACGTGTGTAGCCGTACTCGATGAGCAGGGCGTGCAAGCTGAGGTGATCGTCAAACACGGTCGCGCATTCGATTTCGGGCTGCTCATGCGTCACCCGCGCGAGGAGCTGCGCCTCCGCCCAGCTCAGCATCTCACGCTCCAGCGCTGTGCCGCGCGCGGCGGGGTGCAGCCACAGGTCATACTCGGCAAAGCGCGACAGGTAAAACACCCAGCCCCAACACGCGCCATCCGGTGTTTCCCACAGATGCACCGATTGTTCGGGCGGATCGCCCAGTGGGTTGTAAAACAGCCACCACTCCACGTCGCCCGGGTGCATGTACCCGTAGGGCGCATGGCGCAGCCCATCGCGCATCACCTGTTGGATGCGTTCAAGGTCAGCCAATCCAGCATACGGACGGGGGTTCATAGACGTGCGCTTCACTGCGATATACAACTATGAGTATAGCACGGTCGGCTAACGGCGCTTAACGTAGGGGGAGTTGGGCGCATAGGCAGTAACGGACGCGATAGATCGCGTCCCTACTCTGTAGGGACAGGGCCTGCCCTGTCCGCCTTTTCATTGCCCTGTCCGCCTTTTCATTGCCCTGTCCGCCTTTTCATTGCCCTGTCCGCCTTTTCATTGCCCTGTCCGTGATGACGGATATGATGGTTAGACTCGCCAAACCCAAACTTGCACAAAGCACAGTTCTGTGGTCAAAATATACGAACAGAGTTTTGCGTCTTAAGCAATCAAACAACGCTGCACCCTATATAACCATTTATTGAGGAGTTTCTGTTCTATGATGAAATTACGTTGGTTCGTCGCATTGGCGTTCATGCTGGCCCTCAGCTTGAGCGCAACCGCCCAAAACGTCGTCGAGCTGCGCATGACGTGGTACTCCGACGGGGCTGAAGATCAGGTCATGCGTGACTTGCTCAACCGCTTCGAAGCAGAGAACCCCGACATCCGCGTGGTGCTCGATGTTGTCCCCTACTCCGCCATTCTGGAGACGCTGCCGGTGCAGCTAGCCGCAGGGGAAGGCCCGGATATGGCGCGCGTGACCGACCTCGGCGGCCTCTCGCGCTTCTTCCTTGACCTGCGCCCCTATCTTTCCGACCCCGACTATTGGGAAGAGAACATGGGGCCGTTCCTGCAATGGATGCGCCAACCCGGCGATACCACCTCGATCAACGGCTTCATGACCCAGCTCACCGTTACCGGCCCGTTCATCAACCGCACGCTGTTTGAGCAGGCAGGCATCGAAGTGCCCAGCGACACGCGCAGCGACGTCACATGGGAAGAATGGGCAGAGGTCACCCGCGCTGTCGCCCAAGCCACTGGCACGCCGTTTGCCATGGCGATGGATCGCACCGGCCACCGCTTTGCTGGCCCGGCCATCAGCATGGGCGCAAAGTATTTCAACGAGGAAGGCCGCCCGCAGATCGTCGGCGATGAGGGCTTCCGCATGATGGCGGAGATGCTCATCAACTGGCATGCCGACGGCACGATGCCGATGGAAGTGTGGGCGGGCGCGCAGGGCAGCTACGTCCCCGCCAACCAAGAGTTCATCAACGCGCAGGTCGTCATGTACATCAGCGGGAGCTGGCAGGTCGGGCAGTTCGCCAACACCATCGGCGACGCCTTCGACTGGGAAGCCGTCCCGAACCCGTGCGGCCCAGCGGCCTGCTCCGGCATGCCCGGCGGCGCGGGCGTGGTCGCCATCAACACGACACGTCATCCCGAGGCTGTCGCCCGCGTGATGGAATACCTCGCCAGCGAAGAAGTGCTCGCGGAGTTCTACGCTCGCACGCTGTTCATCCCGGGTCACCTCGGCTTGGCCGCCTCTGGCATCGAATTTGAAACGGACAACGAACAAGCTAAGACCTCGCTCAGCGTGTTCGCGTCGCAAGTTCCGCTGCTGGCCGACCCTGCCTACGCGCTGCAAGCTTACCCCTTCAACCGCGTGATCTTCAACTCTACTCGTGACCGCCTGACGCAGGTGCTCGTCGGTGAGCTAACGCTGGATGAAGCAATTGAACGGATTCAGTCCGACATCGACACCGCGCTGGCCGAAGCTGGCGCGTAACGCCAACCAACATGCTTGACATCGCAGCTACCGTCACCTGTGGCGGTAGCTGCTGTGTCGATACGGTTTGACTGCCCACGATCACAACCTGATGGGAGCACGCGATCATGGTGAGACAAGCGATACGACAGCGGCTGATAGACGGCGTTTCTGCCGTTTACGTCGGCATGATGGAAGTGGTTGGGCTGCTGGCGGAGACGGTGCAGCGCTTCATCGGCGTGCGCAATATGGGCTATTTCTTCGTACTGCCCAATATGCTGGTGTTCGGGATCTTCATCCTGTTCCCGATGATTCTGAACTTCTACTACGCGCTCACCGGCGGCACTAACCTGTTCCCGCAGGATCGGCCGTTCGTCGGGCTGGCCAACTTCGAGCGCTTGTTTAACTGTCAGGATTTTCTCAACCCCAACACCTGCATAGAAGATCGCTTCTGGCGGGCGGTGTTTAACACCATCTTCTTTGTGATCTACCAAGTGGGCGGCATGGTGCTGATCGCACTCATCACGGCGTTGGTGCTCAACCGCAAGATCGTCGGGCGCGGTTTCTTTCGCAGCGTGTTCTTCTACCCGGTGCTGCTCTCACCCGTGGTGGTCGCGCTCATCTGGAAGTGGATCCTCCAACGCGATGGTCTGCTAAACGCGATCCTCGTTAGCCTCGGCATGGAGCCGATTGTGTTCCTCATCAACGCCCAGTGGGCCACCTTCTGGGCAATCATCGTCAGCATCTGGGCACAGATGGGCTTCTACATGCTCATCTTGTTGGCTGGTTTGCAGTCGATCCCAAGTGAGCTGTATGAAGCTGCTGAGATTGACGGGGCAGGCGCATGGAGCAGCTTCCGCTTTGTGACGCTGCCGCTGCTCATGCCGACGATGCTGGTGGTGCTGGTGCTGTCGCTCATCCGCGCAGTGCAGGTGTTCGATCAAATCTTCGTCCTCACGGGCGGCGGCCCGGGCACGAGCACCTTCTATCTCGTCCAGTATATCTACAGCACGGGCTTCAGCAGTCAGATTCAGCAGTTCGGCATGGCCTCGGCGGCGTCGGTCGTGCTGGGGGTCGTGCTGCTTGTGTTCACGCTGACGCAGCTCCGGCTCGGTCAGCGCTCAAGCTATGTGTAGGGGGTGGCCATGTCTCAAGTGATGCAGTTCCTCATGGCACGCAGTGGGCGCTTCCGGCTGGACTGGAAGGACATCATGACCTACCTCTACCTCTCACTGGGCACGCTGCTGATGTTCGGCCCGGTCGTGTGGTTGATCATGTCGTCCTTCAAGACCCCCGCGGCCTTGTTAGAGTTTCCGCCGCAGTTTCTTCCCTTTGCCCAGACGACCGTCACCGTGGCAGGCTACAACGATCCGCTGCCGCTGTTCAACGTCCCTATGCCAGATGGTGAGGTGCGACAGCTCGCGCAGGTGCGGCGCGTAGGGCTGGAGGCGCAGATGGTCGACCCCGCCAACCCCGATGAGATCATCCGCGTGCGCATCACCGAGCGTGAACCCATGCGCGAGCTGTCCTTCGCATGGAGCAACTTCACTGACCCGTTAGAGCGCTTCAACTTCTGGGTCTACCTGCGTAACAGCGTCGTCGTCACGGTGGCCGCGACCGTCGTCACGCTGGTGATCAACAGCATGGCGGCCTTCGCCCTCAGCAAGTATCAGTTCCCCGGGCGCGATGTCATCTTCATCCTCATCATCAGCACCCTGATGATCCCGATTAGCGTGATCCTCGTGCCGGTGTTCTTGGTCATCACCTCGATTGGTTGGAACAACAACCTGCTGGGCGTCATCATCCCGGGCGCGGCCACGCCGACGGGCGTCTTCCTGCTGCGGCAGTACATGCTCACCATCCCCGATGAGCTGATCGACAGCGCTCGCATCGACGGGGCGAGCGAGTGGCGCATCTACTGGCAGATCATCCTACCGCTGACGCGCCCCGCGCTGGCCGTGCTGGCGATCTTCTCGGTCATGTGGCGCTGGAACGACTTCCTCTGGCCGTTGATCGTGCTGTCGCGCAGCGAGCTGTTCACGCTGCAAGTCGGGCTGAACGCCTTCCAAGGCGAGCTGAACATTCAGTGGCATTATGTGCTGGCGATGACCGTGCTCACGCTGCTGCCGGTGTCGCTGGTGTTCATGGTGCTTCAGCGCTTCATCACCACCGGCATCGCCACCACCGGCATGAAGTAGCGCCTCAGCCGCGCGAGTGCCACTTGGTCTCGGTCTCGCCTGCCTTCAGGTTGACCCAGCGTGCCAGCGTGAACAGGAAATCGGACAGGCGGTTGAGATAGACAAGGACGTGCGGATTCGTCGGTTCCTCGGCCGCCAGCGCCACACAGATCCGCTCGGCGCGGCGGCAGACCGTGCGCGCCACGTGGAGCGTCGCCGCGGCTGTCACGCCGCCGGGCAAGATGAAGGCCGTCATGCGCGGCAGGTCTTCGTCCATCTGGTCAATCGCGTTCTCCAACGTCAACACGGGCTGATCGTCCATCCGCACCAGCCACTTGGGGTTAGACTCCATCGGCGTTGCTAAGTCCGCGCCGATGACAAACAGCTTATTTTGAATCTCCTCGAGCCACACCTGCGCCTGCTCCGGCAAGGCATATGAGCGCACCAGCCCCAGCACTGAGTTCAGCTCATCGACCGTGCCGTAAGCCTCCACGCGGACATTGTCCTTGCGCACTCGTCCCCCTGCGAACAAGCTGGTTTCGCCCTTGTCGCCGGTCTTGGTGTAAATCTTCATCTCTTTCGCTCCAGTGTCCCGTTACAAAGCCGTCTCAACAATATCTGCACACATGCCTTTCTTGCCAGTCCAAGTATCATGGGTTACGATGATCACATCATTTATAACAGCTTACACGCGACAGGACTCATTGATATGACAGGGTTGAGCTGGTATGCAGTGTTCTGCAAACCGTGTAAAGAAGTGCAAGTAGCCAGCTACTTCGACCAGCACAACGTCGAAGTCTACCTTCCGATGATGCGCGTCAAACCGGCGAACCCCCGCTGCGCCCATGAGCGCCCCTTCTTCCCACGCTATCTGTTCATTCATACCGATCTATCCGCGGTCGGCTTTAACGCGCTCAACTTCGTCCCCGGGGCGGTCGGGCTGGTGCACATGGGGGGTGTGCCTGTCGAAATTGAAGACGAGTTTATGGCAGAGCTGCGCGAGCACATCCGCAGCTACCGCCCGCCCGCGGAGAAGCCCCAAGCACCGTTCAAGGCAGGCGAGACGGTTCGCATCGTGGAGGGGCCGTTTGCGGGGTATGAAGCCATCTTCGACCAGCACCTGAGCGCAGATGAGCGCGTGCAAGTGCTCATCAAGTGGATGGGGCATCAGCGCAAGCTCAAGGTCAAAGCAGGCGACCTTCGTAAGCCCCTCGGAACAAAACGCGGCGCGTAGACGTTTCCGCTGTGTAAGGGCGCTGTTTGACGAGCGTCATCGACCAACAACAAAGGAGCACCATCTCATGTGGCAAATCATCAAAAAATCCCTCGCAGCGCTCAGCGCCTTGTTAGTCGTCGCGCTGATGGCGCTGCCCGCGCTGGCCGAGGATGAGCTGTCTGGCGGGCAGTGGCAGCTCGTCAGCATCGATGGCCAACCGGTCGTAGCGGGCAGCCTCGTCACACTCACGTTTGACAACGACGGCAACCTGTTCGGCAACGGGGGCTGCAACAGCTACAGCGGCACGTACACCATCGAGGGCGATAAGATCGTCATGGGGCCGATCATCAGCACGCTGATGATGTGCACTGATGCAGCGGTGGCCGATCAAGAGGCGGCCTACTTCGGCGCGCTGCAGCAAGTCGTGACGCGGGCGGTGGTCGATGGCCAACTGCTGCTCATGACCGAGGCAGGCGTAGAGCTGAACTTTGTGCGCCGCGCTGGGTTAGAAGGCACGCAGTGGCAGATGACATCGCTCAACAGTCAGCAGGCTATCGGCGATGTTTGGCTGAGCTTTGCCAACGACGGCACGCTGGGCGGGTTTGCGGGCTGCAACCGCTTCACCGGCGGGTATGACGCACGCGGTGACGCGCTCACCGTTGGGGCGCTCGTTCGCACAGAGGTTGCCTGCCTCGACGAAGCCATCACAGCCCAAGAGGATGCGTTCCTAGAAGCGCTGGCCAGCGCCTTTGCTTACAGCAAGCAGGGTGAAGAATTGATCATCAGCACGCCTCAAGGAGGGATCATCTTGCTTGAAATCAAGAACTTAGCTGGAACCCAATGGACGCTGGTGGCGTTGGGCGAGGCCCCAGCGCTGGACGACAGCACCCTCACCTTGAGCTTCAGCGCGGATGGCCGCGTAAGCGGCGACAGCGGCTGCAACCGATTCATGGGCAGCTACGAGGCCGACGGCCCGCGGTTGACGCTGAGCCAGCTTGCCAGCACGCGCCGCGCCTGCCTGAACGACGCGCTCAACCAGCAAGAGCAAGCCTACCTGCAAGCGCTGCAATCTATCGTGCGCTATCAAGCCAACTATGGCCAGCTCATCCTCACAACAGAGGACGGCCTTGCGCTGACCTTCAGCCCTGCCACGCCCATCATCGGCACAGAGTGGACGCTGGTCAGCTTGAACGGCGCAGATGTGACGGGCAGCGCCCCCACGCTCACCCTGAATGAGGACGGCAGTTTGGGCGGCAGCGGCGGCTGCAACCGCTACGGCGGCAGCTACACCCTTGCTGACGGCAAGCTCAGCGTCAGCGCGCTGTTCAGCACGATGATGGCCTGCGCCGAGCCAATCATGGGGCAGGAGACGGCCTTCCTCAACGCGCTGGAAGCGGCGACTGTCGCCCGCGTCGAGGGCAGTCAGCTCATCCTCGAAGGTGAGAACATCCGGCTCGTGTTTGAGTCATAAACGCGCGAAATACACAGGGGCACAGCGTGACGCCATGCCCCTGTTACATCTCTTAGTCGGACGTACTGCTGCTAGTTCGTGTCGTAGCCCCGCGTCTCGGTCGTGGTGGCCTCGCCTTGCAGCGCCTTCAAGAAGTCCTCATGTGTCATCGGGAAGGAGAACATCGGGTAGTTCTTCTCAACGGCCATCTTTTGTTCTTCCTCGCTCAGCGCCGCCGTGCAGTCCGTCAGCGTGATGACGTTGTAGCCGCGCTCATAGCCGGTGCGCATGGTCGATTCGACGCAGCAGTTAGTGAGGAAGCCGCCCAGCGCAATCGTCTCAATGCCACGGCTGCGCAGGATAAAGTCAAGGTTGGTGCTGGCGAAGGTGTCGAGGCCGCGCTTGCCCTCCACCACGATGTCGCCGGGTTGGGGCTTGAGGGCATCGACAATCTCCGCGCCCCATGTGCCCTTGACGAAAGCGTTGTTGTCTACCACACCCTTGAGGATGCCATAGGGGTGATCGGTGATCTCGTGGTAGCCCTTCTCAAACGTGATCGGCGCGTAAATGATCGTTGCGCCCGCCTCGCGCGCCTTCTGCACCACCTCGACCGTGTTCTCCAGCATGTTGGTGGATTCCATCACGCCTTTGACGCCGTTGTGCAGCGCGCCGCCCTCCGTCGTAAAGTCATTTTGGTATTCGATCAACACTACAGCGGTTTTCTTTGGGTCGTACATCGTAAACTCTCCATAAATCTATTGACCGATATTCAAATTATACAAACTTCGCGACAACGCAATCGGGATTTAGCGCATTCTTAAAATTCGAGGCGATTACTCTGCATAGGGGGAGTGTCTAAGGTCGCGGTGATGCGTCATCTCGTCTTGTTCGGTTGGTGTTACAAGGCCTCATCCCCCAACCCCCTTCTCCCACTGGAGAAGGGGGCAAAAGTCCCCTCTCTGCGGGAGAGGGGATTTAGGGGTGAGGCTTCACCATCTGTTTAGGTTTAGACACTCCCTCACAGGCCTACTTATTGCAAATTCTGTACATTCATTATATCATGAACAACATTAACGTTACTTGAAAGCATGCTTCTATGACCCTACCTGAGCCTGTATTGTTAGTTGATGTCACCCCCGAAGCGCAGCTCTATCTCGACCTTTCCCAGCAAACCCGCGACACGCTCGACGACATCGCGTATTCGCATGTGGCGCAGCGCTTCTATGACCTGATGAGTGCCAAGATCGCCCAGTTGGAGCCGCACCGCCCGCAAATGGCGTGTTTCTTCGCCGAGGCGATGCAGTCCGACGCCCCACAGGGCATTTTCCCCCAAGATGCCATGTCTTTCGTCTTTGTGGAGCTGGTGCAGCACTCGACCGACGCCCCCACCCGCCCAGAGGAGGTTGAGGGGCTGGCCAACTTGCTTTACGCCCTCTACCTGCTGAGCGTCTTGTTCTGGCTGTATGATCGCACGCCCCAGCGCACCGCCACCGCCCACCTGCTGGACTTCACCCGCGAGATGATCCGCCTGCTGCGCCCGATGATGATCATGCCGCTCTTTACCAAAGCTTTAAGCAAAGTGAGCACGATCATCGGGATGGTGTTCCAACTGCCGCGCTAAAGCCCCCTACGAAAGCACCTTTACAGGCGTTACAATCAGCAAAGGAAGTTCACCGGCAAGGGAGCCACATGCTGAAACGCCTTGATCTTTGGTGGGGGCTGATCATCGGCCTAGCGCTGTTGGCTGCGCTGCCGCTGATCCAAAACCCGGGCCTGCCCAACGGCAGTGACGTGCTTTATCACACCTACCGCGTGGGCGAGATGGCGCGCAGTTGGGCCAACGGGATGCCCTTCCCGCGTTGGGCGGAGGGGTTGTATTTCGGCTACGGCTCCCCGCTGTGGCACTTCTATGCCAGCTTCACGTACTACATCACTACGATCTTTGTGCGCTATTTAGGTTTCAGCGCCCTTGACGCCCTGCGCATCTTCATTGTGCTGTGCTACCTGCTAATGAGCAGCAGCATGTACCTGTTCCTAAAGCAGCAGGCCGGGCGCATCGCAGGCGTGTTAGGCGCGGCGGCCTATCTTTACGCCCCGTACATCCTCTACACCGAACCCTACGCGCGCGGCGTCTACCCCGAACTGTACGCGCTGGCGCTGTTCCCGCTCGTGCTGTGGCGGATGGGCGCGCTGCTGCAAGTCCCGAGCGGCTTCAACATGGCCACGGTCGCCGTCAGCGTGTACCTGCTGGCGGTGGCGCACAACTTGATGGCCATCACGCTGACGCTGCTGCTGCTGGGCTGGCTGATGTGGAACACGGGCGGCACGTATCTGGCGGATCGCAGCGCGTGGCGGCAGACGCTGCGCCCGTATCTGCTGGCGTTGGTGTCCGTCACGTTGGGGCTGGGCCTCAGCGGCTATTTTTGGATTCCGGTGCTGTTGGAAGGCCACACCGTCAACCTAGAGAACCTCACCGGCGTCGCCCTGCTGGACTATCGCAACTTCTTCGTGCCGCTGGGCGAACTCTTGCAGCCGATGCCGATCAACGATCTGGGGGCGATCAACGGGCTGCGCAACGTGACCGTGCTGGGGCTGTTCCAGTGGATCGGCGCGCTCAGCGGCCTCGCCGCTGTGCTGTGGGCCATCCGCGCGGCGCTCAAGGTGGGCCGCCACGATGATCGCCTGCTGCGGCAGGGGGTGTACTTCGGGCTGGTGGCGTTGGTGTTGCTGGCGCTCGTCACCCCCAGCAGCCGCTTCATCTGGGACGCGCTGCGCCCGCTGCAGTTCTTGCAGTTCCCGTGGCGGCTGTTGGGGCCGCTGGCGTTCCTGCTGGCCTTTTTAGTCGCCATGAACGCGCTGTGGATCGCGCGTCTGCCGCGTATGGCGGCGGGCGGCGCGGTCGGGGTACTGTTGGCGCTGCTCATCGTCCCCAGCCTGCCCGCGTTGAGCGTCCCTGAGTGGATCCACCGCGAGGTAGACACCAGCATCGCCGCCTATCACCAAAGCGAGGTGGCAGGCTTGCAGCGCGGCACGACCTTTACCGATGAATATCGTCCGCGCAGCGTTTTCACCCTCCCCGGCCCCGTGCCGCGCCTGTTGGAGGAATACGCCGCGGGCGGGGTCGTCAACAAGGCCAACGTCCCCGACGGCGTGATCGCCACGCCGACGCTCTACACCCCCGTGTGGTTGGAGTGGGTCGTGTTCTCCGAGGAAGGCTTTACGATGGAGGTCTACACCTTCTATTGGGAAGGCTGGCGCGCCGCCATCGACAACCGTCCGGTAGAGATCACCCCCAGCCCAGAGCATGGCCTTATCACCTTCGAAGTGCCCCCCGGCGGGCATCTGGTGCGGGTGTTCTTGGGGACGACCCCGCCGCGCCTCGGCGGGAACCTGCTCAGCACAGTGAGCTTAGGGCTGCTGCTGGCGTTCGTCGCCCTGCGCATCCACAAGCTGCGCCGCTACAGCGAGCCGCTGCCAGAGCTGGGCACGGCCTCGCTGCCGGTGGTGGCGGGCGCAGTGGCCGCCATCGTCGCGCTGGGCATTGCGCGGCCTGAGGGGGTGTTCTACCTCAACACGCCTGTGGGGGAAGCCCCGGCCAGCCAGCGTGTGTTGTTCAACGTGGGCGAGGGAGCGCAGGTTATCGGCTACGACATCAACGCGACGGAATTCCGCGCGGGCGAGACGGTGCGCTTGGTGGTTTACTGGTTCCCGACGCAGCCCGCCACCGTCAACTACAGCAGTTTCGTCCACATCGGCGTGTTGGGGCAGCCGCCGCTGGCGCAGCAGGATAAGCTCCACCCCGCCGACCGTGTCATGACCCAGTGGTGGCAGCCCATCGGCTACCTGTACGACGAGTACCTCATCCGCCTGCCAGATGACTTGCCCCCGGGAACCTATGATGTGATCGTCGGCCTCTACACCTGCGAGACGCTGCCCGAGGGCGAATGCGGCAGCGGCGACCGCCCCACCGTGACGGCCGCCGATGGCACGGTCATCGGCGATGTGCTGCCGCTGACGCGCATCACCGTTCGTTAGCGCAGCTCGGCGATCACCTTCTCCAGCTCCGGCGGCAGCGGGGCGTGAAACGTGAGACGCTGGCCAGCAGCAGGGTGGTCAAAGGCGAGTTCCGCCGCGTGCAAGAAATGTCGATCCAGCGCGATCCGCCGCTTGCGGAAGCCGTAGAGCGCATCGCCCACCACCGGCGCGCCGATGAACGCCAGATGCACGCGGATTTGATGCGTCCTGCCCGTGAACAGCTTCAACCGCAGCAGCGCTTGCCCGCCGGTGAAGTCCACATCGTAAACCTCATACTGCGTTTGCGCAGGGCGACCATTGGCCTGCACAGCCATCCGCTTGCGGTTGCGCGGGTCGCGCGCGATGGGCGCGTCGATCAAGCCGGTCAGCGTCCGTGGGACGCGCTCCGTCATGGCGATGTACTGCTTATCGACCGTGCGCTCCATGAACTGCTGGTTGAGCGCCCGCAGCGCCTCCATCGTCCGCGCGATGACCATCAAGCCGCTCGTGTCCTTGTCCAAGCGGTGGACGATCCCCACGCGGTCGTCGTTTTCATCGTCTTCTTCAGCCAGCTCAGCAAGGTCGGGGTACTTGGCAAGCAGCCCATGCACAAGCGTTCCACTGAAGTTGCCCGTCCCCGGGTGGACGACAAGGCCCGCCGGCTTGTTCAGCACGATGATGTGCTCGTCGTCGTAGAGCACGTCCAGCGGCATCTCCTCTGGTTGCAGCGTGGACGGCTCCGGCGCGGGCACTTCGACGCGCACCAGCTCCCCGCCTTTGAACTTGTGGCCGGGCTTGGCTGTCTCCCCGTTGACGAGCACACGCCCGCCTTTGATGAGGTCTTGCACCTGCACGCGCGAGAGGTGCGGCAGGCGGGCGTGCACCTGCCGGTCGAGGCGCTCGGTCTTGTCCGTGATCGTGAAGTGGATCAGTTCTGTCATGGTGTGGTTGCTTTCGTTACTCGCTTGCGTAAAGTCGTGGGCTGCACACTCCCCACCTGTTACGATGGGAAGTAGGGACAGGGCCTGCCCTGTCCGATTTTTCATGCCCCACAATCCAATGGCGGATAATCAAACCGCTGGCGGATGGCAGTCATCCGCTGCAGCTTGGGCAATCCCCCACACGTCATCGATCACGCGCTCAGGAAGGCGTTGATCGCCTCCACCAGCGGCGTTTTCCAATCGACGATGTCCTTGGAGTATACGCTCAAGCCCATGTCGGGGCGATGATAAAAGTGAAGAATGATCTGCGTGTGGCCGCTGTCGAACTCCCGCAGCGAGGCCCCGCGCACCTCCACCAGCGGCAGATCAAGCGCGCGCCGCCGCCGCAGTGGGGCGAACAGATCGACCGTGCAGCCGCCGGTTACGCGGTCGAACGTGATCGTCCGCACCTGTGCCCACGCGAACAGCCCCACCCCCACCACCAACGCCGCCACCGCGCTGAACTCCCCGCCGAGCAGCCACAAGTTGCCTGCACCGACGATGAGCGCCGCCCCGAACAACCACGCCAAGAACGGGAACTCGCGCAGCACCAAGCGCTCCGGCGTGGCCTCCACGACGAACAACCGCTCTAACACGCCGAACATCTCAGCCCCCCGCCATGTGGCGCAGCAGCGCCAGCGTCGCCCGCGCGTCACCAAGCGCGCTGTGAGCGTACTCAAGTTTGATGTTCTGCTGACGACAGGCATTCGTGAGCGACTGCCACGTGTAACCGCCTGTGCGCCGGTTGCGCTGGCCGTAGTAACGCGCGTAGGCCTGCATCGCGCAGTGCTTCTTCACGCCCACCGGCAGCGGCAGCCCATACACCGCCAACGACTGCTGAAGCATCCGCCAATCGAATTCGACGTTGTAGGCGATCAGCGTGCTGGCGGCCAACTTGGCAGAGAGCGTGATGTAGAGGTCATCGAGCGTGGGCGCGTCGGCTAGCATCTCGTTGGTGATGCCGTGGACGCGCGTCACCTCCGGCGGGCAGGGGCGCGTTGGTTTTACCAGCGTGTTCATGATCGTCTGCCCGTCGCGGTCGATCACTGCAAGCTGCACAATCTCCGCGCGAGCGCCGAGGCCGGTTGTTTCTGTGTCCAGCACGTAGAAGCGGCTGCGCAACAGTTGATACGCCCACAGTTGAACTTCTTCCCGCGCGCGCGGGTTTGGGTGTGCAAACGTCATAAGCCACAAGATCGCTTCACGATTGACTATGGCTTGATTATAGCATCAGTCACAGGGTGAGGCGTTCGACATCGTCAAAGGTGATGGTGATGCGCCCATCGGCGTCGATGCACTCAGCGCAGGCATCCGGCACGTTGATTAGGTCGAATGGGGCACAGCGGCGCACGCCGCGCAGCGCGTCCTCCACCCACGGGCGCACGCTGCTCAGGGGTGTGTCCCACTTGGCGATGGCGAAGTGCGTGTCAGGATAGCGCCGAACGAGCGCTGCGACTTTCTCCGCGCTCACCTGCCCCGCTTCGCCCCAGAAGGCAGGCTGATGCGTGAAGGCCGCGCGCGCTGGGTCAAACGCCACCACGTCCGGCTTGTAGCGATCTTGCACCGGCACTTCCACCGTGATCTGGGGGTACTGCGGCAGGTAGAGCGCCCAGAGGAAAGCCTTCAGCAGGGGGTGGGTGATGCGCTCGCGCTCTCCACGCACGATGACGATGTGCTGGTTGTGCGCGTGGAGCTTCCAGCGCCGCCGCGTCAGCACTGGGGAGGTCATCGGCGGAAGCGCAGCCAACTGCGGCGCGGCTCCTTGGGCGGGTGCAGGGCAGCTCGCAGCGCCCGCCCCACCTCTTCCGGCATCGGGTAGGGGCCGCCGCCCTGCTGCATAAACTCAGCAATGCTTTGCTTGTGGCCCGGCTCAAACACGGGCGTGTCCCCCACGCGCACATACGCCGACCAGATCAGCGTCTGCGCCTGCGGGATGATGCGCACGCTGCACGTCCGCGCGCCGTCTTGCCACTCCCACTCGGTGGGTGAAACCTGCTTATAAGTCATAGTGACTTGCCTGCTCTATGCTAGTGTGACCGCTCTATGCGCTATTTGTGATGAGAACCGCGCATTCAATATCGTACAGCATTTTAATGGCCTGTGAAACTCATGTTGTTTGACGGGAGTGTATAAGGTGAAACGGATCAAACGCCGGACGCTAAAGCATCCGGCTGCAACACGCCCCCTGAAGGGGGCTTCAGCCCCCGCGCGCCAGCCAGAGGCTTCAGCCTCTGGCGCACGGCTAACGGGGTGGCGATGCGCGATCTGCCCCTTGCCCTGTCTGGCCTGCGGCCAGCCTGTTCCTCTCCCAAACGGGGTGAGGGGCAGCACCAGCTATTTCGACACGCCCTTCGGCCCGCGCGCTCTAGCTGAGCCAGCAGAAGGCTACCGCTGGCTGCCGCCTAGACACTTCCGGCGCGTGGAGCAAAGAGCATCCCCAACGATTGCGACACCCACAAAGATACTCCTTGTTTGACGCACCCCCCGCTTTTGGATACCATCTGTGACATCGGAAAAGTTACATGGGGTCTTTGCGATGGACAAGCAAACCCGTTTGATGCTCGCAATCAGCGCATTCGTTATTGCCGTGCTAACAGGGATCAACATCATGACCGACACTGAACGCCGTGTGAATTGGTTAGTGCTCACGCTGATCTTCGCAGGGTTGGCGTTCATGTTCTGGTGGTGGATGGGCGCAGAAGAACGCCGCGCCCGCGCTGAAGCTGACCGCGCCGCGCGGGAGCGCATTCGTCTGGCCGAGGAAGAACTCCGCCGCACGCGCGAGGCTGCTCCAACGCTGACCGCCTCCGCCAGCGAAATCATCCCTCTCCCCACCGAGCGCGAGCCAATTGCCGAACCTGCGCCCGCCGCAGAGGCCGAACCTGCGCCCGCCGCAGAGGTCGAACCTGCGCCCGCCGCAGAGGCTGAACCTGCGCCCGCCGCAGAGGCCGAACCTGCGCCCGCTGCAGAGGCTGAACCTGCGCCTGTCGCAGAGGCCGAACCTGCTGTAGAAACCGTAGAAGCTGAGGTCGACGAAGTGCCTGCGCCGCCCGCTGTCGAGGTTCCTGCCCCAGCTGAAGAAAAACAACCCGAGCCGCCCGCTGCCGAACCTGCTGCTGCTGCACCGGCTGAACCTGACGACCTTACCAAGATCGAGGGCATCGGCCCCTACTACCGTGACATCCTGTACGGCGCGGGGGTCAGCACATTTGCAGCGCTGGCTAAGCTCAGCAAGGACGACATCGACGCGCTGATCCAAGCCGCAGGGGGCCGCCGCAGCAGCACCACCAGCACGTGGCCGGAGCAAGCTGCACTCGCTGCTGCTGGGCGCTGGGATGACCTCGCTGCGCTCCAATCGACCCTCTCCGCCGGCCGTCGCAAGGCTTAAGCTTACGGCGCACACTCGCCATTTCCGACGCTGTGGGTGTGCGCCGTATAACAAAATGTAAGACAATCCAAACCAATTGTTGATTGCAAATCTGAAATCTGTTGTACACTGGCACTAACTTTTGACAATGTGACCCGGGTATGGGAACTTGCCCATGTATGAGAATGTGCTTTTGAGCGCAGGCCGTGGGAATATTGAATCATGTGTCGAGCTTGCGCAGCGTCTTGGGCTGGGAATTGAAGTGATGGCCTTTGCCTTCCCCGATGTGCTGGATGGTGATTTAGCCAGTGAAGTGGCACGCTACCAGCACTGGCTCAAGGATGTCCCCGGCCCCATTACAATGCACGGGCCTTTCTTCGACATGGTTTCTGGCAGCCTCGACGCGCGCGTTAACGCCCTGTGCACCGAGCGCTACATGCAAGCGATCCGCGTCGCGGCTGACCTTGAGGCGTCACAACTTGTGCTGCACGCCAACTTCATCGGCAGCCTGCACAACGTGGCCTATCGTGAAGGATGGCACCGCCGCAGCGTCGACTTCTGGGGGCCTATCGTGGCGTATGCACAGGCGCAGGGTGTGCCTATTGCCATGGAGAACATGTGGGAGTTCGACCCCACCATCATCACCGACCTGCTGCAAGCCATCAGCAGCCCTTACCTGCGCGCTTGTCTCGACATCGGCCACGCCCATATCTTCAGCGACCCCGAGTTTGACCTCGGCGCATGGGTTGAGACCTTCGCCCCGTGGGTCGTCCACCTTCACCTCAACAACAACAACGGCGTCCTCGATGAGCATCACGCATTCGACTGGGAAGAAGGCGTGCTCGACTATCGCCAACTGCTGCCGCCGCTGCGCGCGCAATTTCCGCAGGCGCTGTTCGTCCTCGAGATGGATACCATCGACGACATGATGGCCAGTTTGCCCTATTTTAGCCCCCAAATCATCGAAGAATAGGAGAAACGTTACGCGCAAGCCGTGCCATGTGTCATGCTGTCGTTTGAGAAGGTTGCTTTAGAATGAGCGTATCTTAACAAACAACATAAGCAGAAAGGGAGAAAAACACTATGGCTACGACGCAAGTCACAACGACTTCTGGACGCATCATCGAGGATCCGGCATTCGCTAAGTTTATCTTCAACGACACACGCTTTGCGTGGTTCTGGGCGATTGTTCGCGTGCTGCTTGGCATCAGCTGGTTTCAATCGGGCTGGGGCAAGCTCCAAAACCCTGCATGGATGGAAGGTGGCGCTGCCCTGCGCGGCTTCTGGGAGAATGCCGTCCGCATCCCCGAGACAGGCCGTCCGCCCATCGCTTTTGACTGGTACCGCGACTTCATCCAAGGCTTGCTCAACGCTGAAGCTTACACATGGTTTGCGCCGTTCGTCGCCATCAGCGAGACGCTGGTGGGGGTGGCGCTGGTGCTGGGGGCGTTCGTCGGGATTGCGGCGTTCGGCGGCGCGCTGATGAACTGGAACTTTGTCATGGCTGGCACGGCCAGCAGCAACGCGCTGCTCGGCCTCGCAGCGCTCTTCCTCATCCTCGCGTGGAAGACGGCGGGCTGGTGGGGGCTGGATCGCTTCCTGCTGCCGCGCATCGGCGTCCCGTGGATGTGGATCGGTGGGGACAAAGAACCGCGTGAGCCGCGCGCAATGGCTGCTGAAGTCGAATAGACCACAACTGTCGTATCGTCTGCGCCGAGTTAGCCCTGCTCGGCGCTGTTTGTTTCTAGGTGGGGCAACTCAACGCTGCCCAACGCATCGACCTCCAAACCAAACTCATGTGGATTGGTTGCTTGTTTTGCCGGGGCAACTTTGGTAAACTACTTTTGAATTGTGCCAACTGTAACAAGCAACTGATTACACGCGAACCTAGCTCGGTGTGTGGTTGTATTCCTAGGATGGTGGTATGGATCTGAGTCCCCGTCGAGAATCTCAAAATAGCGTTGTCCCCAGTATTCCGGTCATCATTATTTTCTTCGCCCTGACGCTGTTGGGTGGGTTTATCATCGCACAAGCAACCCCCCTGATTCTGCCCGCGCAGGCGTCGCTCCAAGCTCAGAACACGGATCAATTGGTCTTCGTCCTGCTGTTGATTGGCGGGGTGGTGTTCTGCATCACACAAGGGATTCTGGTCTACGCGATCATCCGCTTCCGCGCGCGCGCCAACGACACGAGCGACGGCGTGCCCTTCCACGGGAACACGACGCTTGAAATCGTCTGGACGATCATCCCAGCCATCATCGTAGCAGTTTTGGCCGTGTTGAGCTTTAACGTGTGGACAACCAACAACACCCCGCGCGAAGCCGTGAACTTCGTCAATGGCGAGTCAATCCGCGTGTTGAGCATCGGCGCGCGCTACGCCTTCTCATTTGAGTACTACACGAATGAAGCCTTCACTGCGGCTGACGGCACAGAACAGACCGCCGTGCTGCGCAGCGACGCCCTGCACGTCTATGCAGGGCAGCATGTCAAAGTGGAGATGGAAGCGCGCGACGTGATTCACAGCTTCTGGGTGCCCGCCTTCCGCGTCAAGCAGGACTTGATCCCCGGGCGCATCACCGAGGTGCGGTTTGACCCCATCGCCACGGCGGAAGGCTTCCCATATCGCTTTGACGAGAACGGCATTATTCAAACCCTGACGCCAGAACAAGCCCGCCTGAGCGCCGACGAAGCGCGCGCCCAAGGCATCGGTGACCGCTTCACCATCTACCCGCTGCGCTGCACCGAGCTGTGCGGAAGCGGCCACGGCGCGATGATTGCCAACGTGTTCGTCCACGAGGATGAACAGGCCTACTTGAACAACTTCTTCAACCCCACCCTCGACAGCGTGCTGAACCCTCCGGATGACCCGATCCTGCAAGGCCGCGCCATCCTGCAAGCGGGCGCTTACCCCTGCGCCAACTGCCACGTCTTGACTTCCCTGAACTGGAACGGCGTGGTTGGCCCCACTTTGAACGGCATCGGTACGCGCTCTGCGCGCCGCGTCGGTGGGCGGAACGCAGTCGAATACCTCGTCGAGTCGATCCACCTGCCTAATGAGTACATCGTTCCGGGTTATGCCGCCGGTCAGATGCCCTATTTCGGCACGTCGCCCACGCCCCCGCCCGGCCATGCGCCTTACAACTACATGCCTGAAAATGATCTGATTGGCATTGTGGCTTATCTGTGCACGCAAACCGAAACCGGCGACCCCACGACTACGACTTGCGGGTTTGAGGTGAACCCCGATGGCACGTCTGTTGACCCCGCTGTCACGCGCGAAGTCATCGAAGCCGTCACGGCCACTTATCGCTCGCTCTACGGGCAAGAATAACCGCTGAACATTGGATTGTAAGGGAAGGTTTGTATGGCAACGATCTCAGTACCTATCGGACAGCGGGCAGAGCCACAGCGCAAGCTGCCGGGCTTTGCGGAGTATCTGCGTTGGTCGGTTGACCACAAGATCATCGGTGTTCAGTATGGCGTCACAGCGTTGATCTTCTTCTTGATCGGCGGCGCGCTGGCCATGCTCATTCGTTGGGAACTGCTGACGCCCTCGATTGACTTGATGGCCGACGGCAAAGCCTACAATCAACTGTTCAGCATCCACGGCACGGTGATGATCTTCCTGTGGATCATTCCGATGTTCGGCGCGGTGGCCAACTATGTCGTGCCGCTTCAGCTCGGCGCAAAGGACATGGCCTTCCCGTGGTTGAACGCCTTCGCCTTCTGGCTGATCCCGCCGGCGGGCATCCTCCTGCTGATGGGCTACTTCGTTGGCCAGACGGAAGCAGGCTGGACGAGCTACCCGCCGCTCTCGACGCTGTTCAGCGACGACGGCCAGACGCTGTGGGCGATGAGCATTCACCTGCTTGGCCTGTCCTCCATCCTCGGCTCGATCAACTTGATCGTGACGATCCTCAATATGCGTCCAGAGGGCATGAGCATCTGGCAGATGCCGCTGCTGTGCTGGGCGGTGCTGGCCACCAGCTTGATCGCCGTCATGGCCACCCCGTTCTTGGCGGGCGCGCTGACGCTGCTGCTGCTTGACCGCGTTGGTGGCACAGCCTTCTTCGACCCCACGCGCGGCGGTGACGTCCTGCTGTGGCAGAACATCTTCTGGTTCTACAGCCATCCAGCGGTGTATATCATGGTGCTGCCGGGCATGGGCGTGCTGAGCGAAGTCTTGAGTGTTCACAGCCGCAAGCCGATCTTCGGCTATCGCATGATCGCCCTCTCGAGCTTGGCCATCGCGCTGATCGGCTTCACCGTGTGGGCGCACCACATGTTCACCAGCTTGCAGCCTGAACTGCGCATCCCCTTCATGATCACCACGATGATCATCGCCGTGCCCACGGGCATCAAGATCTTCGGTTGGCTGGGGACGATCTGGGGCGGCAAGATCCACTTCACCAGCGCTATGCTCTTCAGCCTCGGCTTCCTCAGCATGTTCGTGATCGGTGGCATCAGCGGTGTGATGTTGGCCGCCGTGCCCTTCGACTATCAGGCGCACGACACGTATTTCGTGGTGAGCCACTTCCACTTTGTGCTGTTCGGCGGCAGCGTGTTCGCCATCTACAGCGGCATTTACCACTGGTATCCGAAGGTGACAGGCCGCATGATGGATGAGCGCCTCGGCAAGCTGCACTTCGCGCTGACGTATGTGAGCTTCTTCTTCACCTTCTTCCCGATGCACTGGGTGGGCCTGCTGGGGATGCCGCGCCGTGTGGCGGTCTACGCGCCGGAGCTGCAAACGTGGAACATCGTCATCGGCATCGCTTCGTTCGTGCTGGGCATCAGCACCTTCGTCATCCTCTACAACATGGTGTGGAGCTTCTACAATGGCAAGGTGGCTGGGGCCAACCCGTGGCGCGCCCTGACGCTGGAATGGGCCACGACCTCGCCGCCGCCCGCGTGGAACTTCGACGAAGACCCCGTCCCGTTTGAGGATCCCTACGGTTACGGCACGGAGGCAGCCACGCAGTACCTCGATGCGATCGATCGCACCTTCGGCCTGCCAGAGCCATCGCGCAGCAGCGGCGCGCTGCCACGGCTCAACCCCGCCCCCGCCGCGGGTGACTAACCCAAACTCAACAAGACGTAAGACGCTCTAGCAAGAGCGCCTTATTTTTTGTCTGGTAGTAGTTACAAGTTAGGCTGCGTATCGGTTAGGTGGCGTAAGTTCTGACGTTTGTCAAAACCAATGCGTTGGGTAATCATCGACGAAGAAGATGCGCCCACCGTGCTCAGCGCCTCGCTCCAACCCGTGCTTGAGCTTCCATTCGGCGTGCTCTATCGCAACCTCAACAGCGCGTGTGAGACAGATCAGCCGCCAGAGAGCGCCCCCAGCGGCTGATCCATCTTAATACTCTTCGTCCTCCTCGTCGAGGTCTTCGTAGTCCTCGTCATCCTCCCAGTCGTCGTCTTCGTCCCACTCTTCATCCTCGTCGTCATAGAGGTCATCATCCTCGTCGTCGTAGCCCTCATCGTCGATGTCGTCATCGTCGTAGAGGGGGCTGCGACGCGCGATTAGATCACTGTCTTCCAACACGGCATCAAGCAGCATGTCGTTCTCCTTGTGTGTTGAAAATGGCTGCAGGTTGCACAATCGTACTGCGTTTTCGCGCTGTGCGCTATGACGTTTGTGCCGCAAATCGTAAGCGGCTGGCAAGCGCCTCAGGAAACGGATAGCCTGCGGCTTTAGCCCGCGCCATCACCGCATCCGGATCATAGGGCACGGCGCGCAAATCCACTTCCACTTGTCCTCCGTGGAATGTCAACAAAGCCCACTCCGCCATGCCAACCTGTGTGAACGACAGCCCTACGCTGCCCGGGTTGACCACCCGCCAGCGCCCCACCGTGCGATCCATCCGCGCATGGGTGTGACCCGCCAGCGCCAGCCGCCCTTCACGGTCGAGCAGCGCGTCAGCGGCTTCTTCGTCGGGGCTGTCGGGGCGTAGGGCAATCGGCTCATCGTCGCCGGGCACAGCGTGAAAGCCGATCACTGTGCCATAGTCAGGCACACGGAGCGACAATTCTTGCCCAATTGTCTTAGCGAGGAAGTCATAAGACTCCCATGTGAACTGCTCCAACGTCCAGAGGCGCAGCGTGAAGCCCTCGCGCAGTTGGGCGATGCGCTGCTGCAGGGCTTCGGCGTCTTTAGCAGGGGGTTGTTCAGTGGCTTTGCCGGTGACGAGGTAGCGGTCGGTGTTGCCGCCGATGATCTGCACCACGTCCTTAGGATGCTCTGTTTGAAGCTGGCGCAGCCGCTCCACGCAGGCGGCAGGCTCTGGCCCAAAGAACGCCAGATCGCCCAGCACCCAGATCTTATCCACCGCGCCGACGCTGGCCAAATCGGCCAGCACCGCCTCCAGCGCGATCATGCTGCCATGAACATCAGAAAGCACCGCCAAACGCATCTCACACTCTCCTAGTGGGTGGGGTCAAACTGTTCAACGAGGGCGCGGTAGAAAGCATGCGCATCGGCGTGCGCCAGCAGGCTGGCCGTCTGCCCATCGCCTAGATCAAGCACCAGCCATGCGCCGTCGCTGCGCTGGGCGATGTCCATCGTGAAGAAGCGGCTGCGCACCCGCTGCGCCAACGGCGTGAACTGCTCCACGGGTGGTGGCGCACCGGCATAGCTCGTGTCCCAGTGGTGCAGCACGGCAATGCACACGCCATCTGCGTAAACGAGCCGATACTCTAACGCCAGCGGCAGGTGATCCGGCAGTGGGGGCGTGAGCGGCATTAGCTCGACGTACTCACGAAAGATCCAGCCGCCCACAGGCCGCCCCTGCAAATCCACAAAGGCCTGCATCGCCGCCTCCACCTGCTGTGGATCATCCGACGCGCGGACGAAACAAGCTGTGCCCCAGCGGTGCTTCTGACAGTGGACGAAATCGCGCAGGATCACCGGCTTGCCCGCGAACGACGCAAGCGCCTGCATCACCCCCGTCGTTGCCAGCCCCCCATCATCGCGCAGCACGACCGTCTGCGGGGTGTGCGTGCCCAGCAGCTCCAGCGCCTCGGGCAGATACAAGGTGTGGACGTATTGATCGGGGGTGTTGATGAGGCGCAGCCCGCGGCTGAGCAGCGCCTCGTACAGCAGGTCATAGTGACGTTCGGGCATCTCCCACCCGCGGAAGATGGCGAGCGTCTCCTCCCGATACGACGGCACATGGCGCACCGCGCGCGCCATATTGCCGCGCGTGATGGCCTCGTGATCTAGCAGATGATGATCAAGGCCAATGCTGGCGGCGGCCTGCGCCTCGTGGATGAAGCGCGCATCGGCCTGTTTATCTGCCAGCGGATCATGGCAGAAGAGCAGTTTGATCATCGGATGGGCACGGCGTCCAGACTGCCTTGGCGAATTTGCAAGAAGCTGGAGGCCACCCAGCCCACTGTCCCCTTCCAGACGATCTGATACCAATCGCCGCCGGGGGTGCGCCCCACCACAGGGACGAACGCGCCCCAATCCACCCGCCCGATCTGCGCGCTTTCGACCGTGGGCGCAGCCCTCAGCCGCAGCCCAGCGCGCGTGACGGCCAGCACGCCCGTATCCGTCACGCCCGGCGGCAACCCCAACGCTGAGAGGCCACTCACCACCGGCGCGTTGAACTCGTTGCCGTCGATGAACAGGTAGTAGCCCCACGCCCAACCCTGTTTGCCCGCAAGCTGGAGCAGGAACCACGTCGCGTTTTCATTGCGCCCAACCACTTGATACGTCTGGCCGCGCAGGATGCGATCAATGCGGTTGCCGCCCAGCGACGGCGCATCACGCACATTCAGCACCCCTGCGCGGATGACCGTAGCGCGCAGCGCGCCGGGCGGGATGGCGGGCAGCGGCGTCGCGGTTGGCGGGGCGGGGGTAGCTGTCGGCCCGGGGGGTTGAGTAGAAACCGGCACCCAGAAGAACTGAATCACCGCGACACCCGTATTCTGCACAAAGTCAACGTTGATCGTGCGCGCGCCCTCGGCCACCGCCACTTCCGCCGTCCGCGTTTGAATGCCACCTGTGGGCGTCAGCGCGTCGATGATGGTTGCCCCGTCGATGCGCACGCGCACGCCATCATCCGCCACCGCCGTAAAGCGATACGTGCCCGCGGCGAACGTCTGCACGGCTGTCCAAGAGATGCTGTAATTCTCGGTGCCGATGAAGCCCGGCGCGGGGCTGTTCGTGCCGAAGTTAAAGTTAATCTGAGGGTCAATCCGCGTGAGCGCGGGAGTGCCGCTGAAGGTGGGGTTGTTGTAATATGCGCCCGTCCAGTTGGTTCCAAAGGTTTGCGCTTGGGCGGGCTGCGCCAGCAAGGCAGGGACGATCAAAACACCAACCAGCGCCAGCAGCATCACAACGCGCGGAACTTGTTTCATAAGCGCAGCTCCAGTTCGTGTGGCCAAGTGCTTGCTTATGAGTATACACCGTCCCGGCGATTTGCACGGTTGACTTTGGCACTCCAATTGGCGTTTGCGTTCGCCTTATTTTGTGATGCAGCGGCCGCCGAGTTAGCGCTAACAGGAACTCTCAGAAGCGCGCTGCCGCAAATCTTGCACAGCCTCATCAAGTGTTGTAAAGAAACGCAGCGCGGCCAGCGTCTTCATCGCAAGGCTGCTGGTTGCGTCGGCCAGCGCATCGATGAACAAGCGATCCGCACAGACGACGATATGGCGCTGGTTCAGCGGCACTTTGCTGGTTAAGTAACGCACGATGGCGAAGAACTCACGCATTTGATGAATCGGGAGCGTGCGCATGTCGAGGATGATGTCAACCGCGTGATTCTCCATACGGATGAAGGTGGCGCAGCGCTCCAACACCGGCAGCGTTTCATCGAGGCGAAGCTGACCACGGTAAGCCTGCCGGATGATTCGGTGGTCTGCGTCTAACCAGACGACCTCGTGCGCGACAGTCAACGTTATGTCTCTTTCCAACCAGAGGGGCGCAAGCATATTACAGCCTATGTGACTGCACAGAGCTTGACCCTGTGGGCTGGGCTGCCGATGCGCGCTCTTCGGTGATAATTCGATAGGCATCGTTGAGCGTGTTTGCGCGCCGAATCGTGTTGACTAGGCGCGGGGCGAGGTGGGACGCAGCATCAGCGACTACGCGCGCTGCTGGCGACATGCCAATGACAACGCTTAAGCCGTAATTGCGTGCAGTAAAAGCGTTCATCTGCGGCGCGATCCGCAGCAGCCCGGGCACATCGTATGAAGTGACCCCAGAAAGGTCAACGATCATGTCGACACGATGTTCAAGTTCACTAATGATTTGATTTGAACGTTTGAAGAAGGTGGCATACGCATCCGC
>JBDNCV010000030.1:0-31386 GCA_046719465.1 Anaerolinea sp. | reverse complement strand
CATGCCCGCTACCACGCAAGAGCTGGTTGCGATGATGTTCGGGGGGGCGCTGCCAGAGCAAGAGCGACCGCACGTTCCACTGGGCAACCCTATCCTCAAGATCGACCGCCTCACTACCGCCGGGCGGCGTTTTACCATCGGGCCGGTTACGCTCGAAGCCCGCGCCGGGGAGGTCATCGGCCTCGCTGGCCTCGAAGGCAGCGGACAAGATCTGTTCATGCGCAGCATCGCCGGCCTACATCCCCTCCGCAGCGGGCATGTGCGCCTCGGTGATCTCGACATCACCCGCGAACCCTACCGCCGCCGCATGCAGCGCGGCTTGGTGTTCACCGCAGCAGGCCGTTTAGAAGAGGGGTTGATCGCTGGGCTGACGCTCGTCGAACACATGGCGCTGGCCACGCGCAGTGGCATCATCACCGATTGGGGGCGCGCTCGCCAGCGCACGCAAGAGCAGATCAATCGCTTTCGCGTCCGCGGCAAGCCCAACGATCACATCGAACAGCTCTCCGGTGGCAATCAGCAGCGCGTCTTGCTCGGCCTGCTGCCTGATTTTATCCGCCTGCTGCTGCTGGAGCAGCCCACACGCGGCCTTGACGTCGAGTCGTCCCAACTCATCTGGAGCGAACTCCTCACCCGCCGCGCCCAAGGAACCACCATCATCTTCTCCTCGTTGGAGTTGGATGAGTTAGTGGCCTATAGCGATCGTATCCTCGTGTTCTACGCGGGCGCAGTCTTTGAGGTTACGGACGTTCAAACTACCACGATTGACCAGCTCGGGCACCTCATCGGCGGGGAATTTCCACGGTAACGAGCGCAGCAGTTCGCACAAGCGCCTGTTGACTCAGCGTTGGATTTCGGCCTAATCTGCCGTACAATTCGGGCTTGTCTTTAACTATTCCGCCGTACCTAAGGAGCACCACCAGATGATGAAGCCTTTGCGCGGGTTGTGGCTCGCCCTGCTCGCTTTATTTGCAATCATCGCGGGCACCTACGCGCAGGAAGAAGCGCTGACCGTTGTCGGCTCCAACATCGCCGCGCCCATCCTGCAAGCAGTCGCCCCCGAAGCCGTGACACTTGAGATCGCCACTGCTGGCATGACGGCGGGTTTTCAAGCGTTCTGCAATGGCACGGCTCAACTGGTTGCGGCCAGCCGCCTGATGACGCCCGAAGAAAGTGACCTGTGCCAGCTCAACGGGGTGCAGTTTCAACAGTATTCGCTGGCCAGCTACTTCCTCGCGGTGGTCGTCAACGCCGCTGACACGATCCCAGCGTGCTTGTCCCTCAGCCAATTGAACCTCCTCCTTCAGCCCAGCGCCGCCAACCTCATCACAGATTGGTCGTCTGTTGTCGAGGAGAGCGAACTGCCTTTGACGGTGTACTTGCCCGCCGCAGGCACGCTCGATTACGCCATCCTCGACAACGCGATCAACGGGGTCGGTCTGCGCGCGGATGCGCTCACCGATGCCCCTGCTGCCCTGCTCGAGGCGTCGGGCAGCCTAGGGGTCTTTCCGATCACTGCACTTACCGAAGTGACTGACCTGACGACGCTCGCCATTCGCTTCACCGAGCCGGACGGCAGCTGCGTCACCCCCGATGTCTTCGCCTTTGAGAGCGGCGCTTACCCGCTCGGCGTAGAGTATTATGTCTACCTCAACGCCAGCGCCGCCGAGGCTGCCGCCCCGCTAATCGAGGCGCTCATCGACCCCGCCAGCGCCGAAAAGGTTGAACAGGCCGGTTTTGTCGCCCCGTCGTTCGATCGCTATGAGTTGAACCGCCTTGTCTCGCTGGGCGAGGTGGTCGCAGTGGATACTGACCCGAACGCGCCGCTGTATGTCATCCCGCCCGGCTTGAGCGGCGTCGTGACCGGCGGTGGGCAGGCGCTGTTGAACGCTTGGCTCAACGGCGCATCCACCCAACTGACGCAGACTGAGCAAAACCTGCGCGTCACCCTCACCTTCGACGGGGAGGCGGCAGGCCTGCGCCGCTTCTGCAACGGCGAACTGGACTTTGTGGTCGCATCCGGTTCGCTCAGCGGGGAGGCTGCCGCCAACTGCGAGGCCAGCTCGATTGTGCCGTTCGAAATCCCCATTGGGCGCAAGGCAGTTGTGCTAGTAGCCAACGCTGCCGACGAATACGCCGCCTGCCTAACGACACAACAGCTTGACCGCCTTTGGGCGATTCCCTCCGATGCGCCCATCACCGACTGGTCGCAGGTGGACGAATCGTTCCCTGCTGGGGGCATTACCCTGTTCAGCCCCACCGACCGCACGCTAGGCGACATCCTGCTGCGCCGCGGCAGCGCCCCCGTGCCGCCGATGCGTGATGATACTATCGTCAACGGTGACCCGCTGTTCCGCGCCGCTGCCGTCGCTAACGTCCCGGGTGGCCTCACCTTCATGCAGTGGAACGAGTACCAGCAGGTGCTCGCCAACAACCAAGAGCGCATCCAGCTGGTGGCTGTGGATGGTGGACAAGGCTGCATCACGCCCAGCGAAGCCACCATCAGCGACGGCACGTACCCGCTCAGCGTGAGCGCCAGCCTGCTCGTTGTGCGCGAGCAGCTCGCCAATACCAACGTGCGCGCTTACCTCTGGACGGCCTTCAGCGACGCCAATCTTCAGACCTTCCAAGCAGCAGGCTTTGTGACGAACGCCAACTTCTTCGCCCTCACGCGGGGAGTGCTGGCTGCGGCCTTCACGGAAGTTGAAGCCGAATTGGCCGCTGCACAGCCCGACCCTGAAGCCACACCCGACCCTGAAGCCACACCCGACGCCGAGGCCACACCCGACCCTGAAGCCACACCCGACGCCGAGGCCACACCTGACGCCGAAGCCACACCCGACGCCGAAGCTACACCTGACGCCGAGGCCACACCCGACGCCGAGGCCACACCCGACGCCGAGGCTACCGCCGCGCCTTAATGCACACCTCAAAGCCCGGGCTGTGTGCGCGCAGTCCGGGCTTTTTCCACACTCTGTGGCTCATCTGATCGGAGCAAGCAATGCGAACGCCCCTTGTTGCCATCGACCTTGAGACAACCGGCCTCAACGTCGAGACCGACTCTGTCATCGAAATTGGCGCTGTGAAGCTCATCAACGGCGAAACAGCGGGGGTGCTCGAAACGCTCATCAACCCGGGTGTGCCGCTGCCGCTGGAGACAACGCACATCACCGGCATTCGCCAAGAAGACCTGCGCGGCAAGCCGACCATGGCCGAGTTCCTGCCTACCCTGCGCGACTTCGTCGGTGATGCGACAGTCGTCGCACACAACGCCAGCTTTGACATCGCATTTCTGCGGCGGGTCGGCCTCTTTCGCGCCAACCCCGTCCTCGACACGCTCGAATTGGCCTCCGTCCTGCTGCCGCGGATGCCGCGCTACGGCCTCGGCAGCCTTGCCGCATCGCTCAACATCGTCATGGATGAAGAACACCGCGCGCTGGCCGATGCGCGCGCCACCGCCGCACTCTATTGGCAGCTTTGGCAGCGCGCCCTCACCCTGCCAGAGGCGCTGCTTAATGAGGTCGTGCAGACAGGCCGCGCCCTCAATTGGCAGCTTGTGGACTTCTTCGCTGCCGCCTTGCAAGATCCCGATTACCGCCCCGCACCGATGCGCACGCTGGAGCCAGACAGCGACGCCCACGTACCTTTACAGCTCGTCCACGAGGTGCGCCCCATCTCACCCGATGAAGTGCGCCACCTGCTGGGTGTGGACGGCGCGCTTGCCCAGTCGATGCCGCAGTATGAGCCGCGCATCGAACAGCAGGAAATGGCCGCCGCCGTAATCGAAGCCTTCAACAACGATGTTCACCTCATCGTCGAGGCAGGAACCGGCACCGGCAAATCGCTGGCGTATCTCGTGCCTGCTGCGGTCTGGTCGGCACGGAACAAGCAGCGTGTCGTTATCGCCACCCACACTATCAACCTACAAGACCAACTGCTCACCAAAGACATCCCTCTCGTAAGCCAAGCGCTGGGCATGCCGATCAAGGCGGCGGTTATGAAGGGCCGTTCCAATTATCTGTGCCCCCGTCGCCTAGAGGCCATCCGCCGCCGCAAGCCCACCTCGCTTGACGATCTGCGCATCCTCACCAAAATCCTGATCTGGTTGCAAGAGAGCACCCGCGGCGACCGCGGTGAGATTAACCTGCGCTTCAACGAATTGACCGCGTGGACACGCCTCAGCGCTCAAGATGAGGACTGCACGATGAGCCAGTGCGAGGCGATCATGCAGGGCATTTGCCCCTTCTACAAAGCGCGCCAGCGTGCCGAAGCCTCCCCATTGGTGATCGTCAACCACGCGCTGCTGGCCACCACGCTTGACGCGCACCAGCTGCCTGACTTCGACTACCTCATCATCGACGAGGCGCACCAGCTTGAGGAATCCGTCACCAACAGCGAGACAATCCGCATCGAGATGACCACCCTCACGCGGCGCGCGCTGGAGCTAGGCGACACCCAAAAAGGCCTGCTCGCCGACCTCATTCGGCAGCTTCATGCCCAAGTCTCCGAAAAGCAGCGGGCGCGCCTGCAAGACTTCGCGCTCGGAATCGGCACCGCCAACCGCGAGGTGATCACGCTCACCCGCCGCTTCTACACAGAGCTGGCCACATGGGCGCAAGATGGCCGTGCTGACTACACCGGCACCGTGCGCATCACAGACGCGCAGCGCCGCTCGTCGGCGTTTGCGCCGCTTCAAGAGATCGCCAGTACGCTCTATGAATATCTTGATACCATCGGCGACGCGATGAACAACCTCGCGGCGTACCTGCGGCGCCTTCAAGAGAACGGCACGCTGCACAGCGTCGAGGATATCGTGGCTAGCGTCGTCGGCATGGCGGATTTCTTCTACGAGACACGCCGCCAGCTCTATGAATTCACCCATGCGCCAGATGCAGGCCGCGTCTACTGGGTCGAGATCAGCCAAACGCCGGACTTCCACGCGGTGGTCTCTGCGCCGCTGCACGTGGGGGCACTGCTCCAGCAGACGTTGTGGGAGCGCAAGCGCTCGGTTGTGCTCACCAGCGCCACCCTTGAGACCAGTTCATCGTTCGACTTTCTGATTGACCGCCTGCACGTCGACAACGCTGTGACCCGCAAGATCGGCTCCCCCTTTGACTATAAGAATTCAACTCTGCTGTTCCTGCCTTCCGATATGCCCGAGCCGTCTCATCCCCATTATCAGAAGATGCTCGAGCGCGGCATCGTCGAGCTGGCCGCCGCGCTCGAAGGCCGCGTGCTGGTCTTGTTCACCAGCTACAACCACCTGCGCGAGACGGCAGCCAACATCAGCCCACGCCTCGCCCTCGGCAACATCACCGTCTATGACCAAGCCACCGGTGGCAGTCGTGAGACGCTGCTCGAAGGCTACCGCGCCAATCCCCGTTCTGTTTTGATGGGCACGCGCAGCTTCTGGCAGGGGGTCGACCTCCCGGGGGATGAGCTGCTCGGCCTTGTGATCGTCAAGCTGCCCTTTGCCGTGCCCACCGACCCGATCTTTGCCGCCCGTTCTGAAGGCTACAGCCAGCCATTTGACGACTACGCCGTGCCAGACGCCGTGCTGCGCCTGCGCCAAGGCTTTGGCCGCTTGATCCGCTCTAAACGTGATCGCGGCATCGTGGCCATCCTCGACAGCCGCATCACCCGCAAGAAGTACGGCGCTGTGTTCCTCGATGCCCTGCCAGAATGCACTCGGGTAGACGATACGGTTGCATCCATCGGCACACATGCGCTACGATGGCTGGAACGCAAACCATAAGGAGTGCCCATGCGAACGCCGGCTGGTCGGGAGTGTAAACACTATTACCAAGATTTCCACCGTGGCCGCGAAGTGCAGGAGTGCCGCCTTGAGAAGGAGAACCCTGCCTCGCAGCGCTGGCAGCCACGCGATTGTGAGCGCTGCCCCGTGCCTGATATCCTGCTCGCCAACGCCGACCCGCACATGAAACTGACGCTGACCATCACCAGCGGCTTTCTCGGGTTTGGCCGCAAGCTGCAAGTGACCGCGACCGACACTCGCACAGGCGAACCCATCGAAAATCCCTACATTGGCAAGCCCGATGACAACCCAGCCCTCGACCTGTTCCGGCGCGCCCTAGAGGACGCTGACGATGATTCGCGCCGTCCTTCTTGACCTCGACGAAACGCTCATCGCCAACCCCGATGGGGCATTCGCTGATGCGTTTGTCCAGTTGGCCGATGATGCGCTTGCGCCGCGCCTCGGCGTCAGTACGCTGCGCCCTGCCCTGCGCCGCATGATGCAGCGCCTGACCGCCGAGCGCACCCAGATCACCAACAACTTGCACCTCATCCACGAGACGCTCGCCGAAAGCACTCAGCAGCCTGTTGACCTTGTGCGCGAGGCGCTTCAAACGTTCTACACAGAGGACTACCCCGCGCTGGCGCGTTGGATCTCCCCCGTGAACAGCGCACAAACGCTCATCGATTGTCTCATCCACCAGCAGATCGCCGTCGGCATCGCCACCAATCCAGTCTACCCGCCCGCGGCCATTCAGCAGCGCATCGCATGGGGCGCGTTGGATGTCAGCCATGCTGCCTTCATCACCGACGCCAGCGTGATGCACTTTGCCAAGCCCGACCCCGCCTACTACGCTGAGATCATCGCCCGCCTCGGCGTTGAGCCGGATGAAGCCCTCGTCATCGGCGATCACCCCACCAACGACATTGCCGCCGCTCAGCAAGTCGGCTTGCACACGATGCAGATCGATCCTAGCGTGCCTGATCGCCTTGAGGTCGCGCTTCGACATGTCACCCAAGAGGGCTGGCGCACTTCGTGGGATGCGCCGCCGCTTCCTCCAGCTGCCATCCTGCATGCGCTGCGCGGCAACCTCGGGGCGTTGGCAGGCTTGATTGAGCTGGCCCCTCCCCACACGTGGCATCAACATCCCCTGCGCGATGAGTGGTCGCTTGCTCAAATCGTCACTCACCTCCTCCAAAGCGAGGTCGACACGCAGCGGGCGCGCATTCAAACCATCATGCGCCACAGCGACACAAGCTCCCTGCCGCTGCTGAGCGATATCATCGGCGAGCGCACCCTACAAGCCCCCGTCGGCGTCGGCTTACCAGCCCTATTTGACCAATTTGTGACTGAACGTCTCATCACCATTCGATTCCTTCAGTCGCTCACCGAACAGGACTGGGAGCGCAAAGCACATCACAGCGCCTTTGGCTACACCACCCTACGTGAGATGGCGGCCTTCACCGCCCAACATGATCGTATGCACATCCAGCAGTTCTGCCAGACCCTCGGCCGCTGCGAAGATGAGTAAGGGATCAATCAAAGCAGTCCTCTACTTGTACTCACTACCTGCGCCTTGTTATTATTAATATGTATTATATACGTGGTAGCAGGCAATGATTTTACATGACCTAAAGCATGAACTGCTTGTCATTCATAACTCTGACGATCTTGATAACGCAGTGGGTGACCTTTTCACGCAAGCCGCCAAACACTTGCCCTCAGTGCGCTTGCTCCACCAGCGAGAGTTCTTTGCGCTGCCCCTGTCTGACCAAGATCGACTGCGTGCTGGCGCGCATCTCATCATCTGCTGCCAGCTGCCCGACAATGCCCGCTTCACGCTCTACACTGAAGCGCTTTTTATCGACACCACCTATCACGATTGGCCGCAGCAAGTTGTCCGCATCCAGCAGCTCTTGATTCAGCATGATAGTGAACGCGCCGAGCAGGAGCAGCGGCTCATCACCCTGCGCACGATGCTCACGCAGAATATCGCGCACGAGCTGCGCACTCCCATTCACCAGATCAAATCCGGCCTCGCGCTCCTTGAAGACATCTTAGCAAGTCACAACATCGACACCAGCGTGTTCGGCATCGTTGAAGATGCTGCGATGCGCCTTGAGCGCTTGAGCGAAAATATCTCAATGCTCACATCGATGCTTGAGATGTCGCCCGGCCCGCTCATCCTGCGCGATACCATCCGCGCTGCGCTCGATACCCTCCAACGCAGCAGCGCCACGCGCGGGCAGCTCCACCGTGTGGACATTCAGCTTGCGGATCATCTGCCCCCTGTCCTCGGTGATAAGAATGGCATCGTCATGGTGCTGCACCTGCTGATCGAGAACGGATTGCGCTTCAGCGACGGCCCCGTTATCATCAAAGCTGAACGCGCCGCTGAATCAGTCCAGATCAGCATCAAGGATCACGGTATCGGCATTGACCAGCAGCATCACGAGCGCGTTTTTGAGGAGTTCATCCAGCTGGATGAATCTAGCACGCGCCGCCACTCCGGATTAGGGTTAGGCCTTGCGCTCGTGCGAATGATCCTCCAGCAGCATCAAAGCAGCGTCACGCTTGAGAGCGCAATCGGTGTGGGAACCATCGTGCGCTTTTCGCTGCCCACAGCTTCTATAAGGTCGAAGCCATCTTAATGGAGCCAGAAACGACGATGAAAGCCCTCATCCTTGCCAACACCGCCGCAACCTTTGTGATGATCGGCGTGATCTGGGTCATGCAAATTGTCCATTATCCACTGTTCGCCAACGTCGGTACAGCTGAGTATCCGACGTATCAGATGGCCCACATGGTGCGCATCAGCGCGGTAGTCATGCCGGTGATGCTGATCGAGGCCGTGACAGCCTTCGCCCTCGCGCTCACGCCGCCGTCCGGCGTTCCCCCTCTTGTCCTGTGGATTGGGCTAGGCTTGGTCGTCTTCATCTGGGGGTCAACGTTCATCTTTCAGGACGCACAGCACGGGGCACTCGCGCGTGGGTTCAACGCTGAAGTGCACGCAGCGCTGGTCTCATCGAACTGGCTGCGCACCATCGCATGGAGCCTGCGCGGAGTCTTGATGTTGGGCGTCGTGAGTGCTTGGATGCAAGCCCCAGCGCCTTGAGAGCTTGATGAAGGTCATACGGTTTCGGTTGACGAATCGATCGATTACGATAAAATAAAGTTTAGATAGTTCTGAAAGTAACAATCATAACCCTCAGGAAGCGTCAATGACCTCAGCACAGATTGGCCCAGTCGTTGAACTGGATACTGAGTTTGCAACTGCCATTCAGCAAGCGATGGCTGCTGTTGAGAAAGCCATGCAAGACGTTGTCAACAGCGATGTCGAGGTGTTGGCAGATGCCAGTCGGCATATTTTGAGCGCAGGTGGCAAGCGCGTTCGCCCTCGCTTGCTCATGCTCGCCTACATGTCACTAGGGGGGACTGATTTTGACTACGCCGCCCCACCTGCTGCTGCGGTCGAACTCATGCACACCGCCAGCGTCGTCCACGACGACATCAACGATCACGGTGTTCTACGGCGCGGCCGCCCCTCAGTCAACGCCATCTGGGGTCGCACGTTTGCCTTGCTCACTGGCGACTTCCTGTTCACCGCGGTGTACAAGCTGCTGGCTCCCTATGGTGATCTGAACATCGTGCTGGCGCGTGCCGCCACCGCACTCGTCGAGGGTGAGACGCTGCAAGCCCACGCCGTCAAAACCAAGACCTTCACCAGTGAGGTTTACGCGCGCATCATCGCGCTCAAGACCGCGGCCCTGTTCCAAGCTGCTGCCGAGATGGGTGGGCGCTTGGCCAACGGCACGCCTGACCAAGTCCACGCGCTCGCCCAGTACGGTTTTAACGTGGGGCTGGCCTTTCAGATCGTGGACGACATCCTCGACGTGATCGGTGATGAGGCCACCCTCGGCAAGACCGCCAACCTTGACTCGGCTCAGGGGCGCGGGTTGATCTCAGTCGAGGATGACCCTGCTGAACAGAGCGGGGCCGACGTGGTCGAGTCGATCAAGCACAAGCTCCTACAGGGGGATCGCCTGCAAAAAGGCCGCGAACAAGCCGAGGCCCTCGTTCAGATGGCTGTTGCGCAGTTGGACGTCCTGCCGACCTCCGACGCCAAAAATGAACTCATCTCGCTGGCTGAGTTTATCCTCAAGCGCGATCGCTAAACCCACATTTACAACCACCTAAAACACAGCCCACGGCTGTGTTTTTGTTTGTTACAATTAGACTTCGCGCCAACCAAGCGAGGGATGTATGCTCAAGATCGCCACTGAAGCCCAAATTCGCGCCGCTGAGCAGGAAGCCAACGAGGCCGGCCTCTCTTACGACGAGATGATGCAGCGCGCAGGCCGCGCCACTGCCGATCGCGCGCTCACGTGGATCGCAGGCGTGGACAAACCGCAGGTGACCGCGCTCATCGGCCCGGGCAACAACGGCGGCGACGGCGTGCTGGCCGCGCTGTTTATCGCCCAAGATCGACCCGACGCGCTCGTGCGGCTCTACCTGCTGCGCGACCGTCCCGACGACACCTATCTTGACATTGCGCGGCAGGCCGGCTTATTCGTCGCCCTCGCGGAGAACGACAGTGATAAGCGCCTGCTGCGCAACATGGCGGCTAGCTCCGACCTCATCATCGACGCGCTGTTCGGCTTGGGGGTGCGCCTGCCGCTGCGGGGGGAAGCGCAGCACGTCCTGCGCGCTGTGAGGCAAGCCATCTCAGAACGTCGCTCCGCCCAGCCTGATCAGTACACTTATCAACCAACCCATCTAGGCGGCCTGCCCCATGCCCCCACCATCCGCATCCTCGCGGTTGACCTCCCTAGTGGGATTGAAGCCGACACCGGCAAAGCTGACCCGCTGACGCTCGCCGCGGATGAGACCGTCTCCTTCATCACCGCGCGGCGCGGTCACTTCGTCGGCGATGCGGTCAACCTCATCGGGCAGCTCACGCTTGCTAATCTTGGCTTTTCGCCCAAGCAGAAATCGCTTGCCGCGCTGCCAGATACTTTACTCGACGCCGACTATGTGCGCGCTGCCCTCCCCAAACGCCCACCCAACAGCCACAAAGGGACGTTTGGGCACGCCCTCATCGTCGGCGGCGCAGAAACCTATTACGGCGCGCCGCTGCTGGCCGCGCTCGGTTGCTACGGCGTGGGCGCAGGCCTCGTCACCATTGCAGCGCCGCCCGCTCATGCTGCCGCTTTAGCCGGTCACCTGCCAGAGGCGATCTGGATGAACGTCGACACCGCCGACTTTGCTGCCCAGATCACCCTCCATGACGCTGCGCTCATCGGCCCGGGAATGGGACAGTCAGAGCGCGCCGCTGACTTGCTCACCACGGCGCTCACCGCACGCCCTCAGCCGTGGATCGTTGATGCCGACGCGCTTAACCTGCTCGCTCAGCGCCCCAATTGGGCGCAGCTTGTGCCATCCGGCAGCGTTTTGACGCCTCACCCCGCCGAGATGGGCCGCCTCGCTGGCCTCACCACTGCGGAGGTACAGGCTGACCGGTTTGAGGTGGCGCGCCAGCACGCGCAGCAGTGGGGGCACATCGTCGTCTTAAAGGGCGCACACAGCATCATCGCCCTGCCAGATGGCAGCCTCTACGTCAGCCCATTCAAGACGTCGGCGCTCGCCAAAGCGGGCACAGGGGATGTCTTGGCGGGGATGATCGCTGGCTTGGCGGCGCAAGGGCTGGCGCTCAAAGACGCTGCCCTTGCTGCATGCTATCTGCATGGCGCAGTTGGGGTGCGCCATGAGGCCGCCAGCAGCCCGCGCACGCTGCTCGCCCATGAAATCAGCCGCTTGTTAGGGGAAGTGCTCAAAGAACTAGAACGCCGCTAGGGGCGAGCCTGACCCTGCCGCCGCTGCGCTGCCAGCGCCCGACCCTCATCGATGCTGGCCGTCACAGGGTCGATCCGCCGGATGAGCCGCCGACGTTCCGCCGGATTGGTGAGCTGCTGCCGCCGCCGCAGCCAAGCATCTGGCAGGCGGGAGAACATCACCAACGCGCCAATCAACACCCCCCACACAAACCCAGTGAGGACGGTCGATTCATCCAGCTTACGTTTCGACATCGGGCTTCTCCGGCTTTTTCATCAGCGAACGCAGCGCGCGAATGCTCAAGATCACCTTGAAGAACACCACCAGACCAGAGAACCACGACCGCACCGCGATCAACGGCTCCGCCACGGTCTTGCTCACAAACACGCTGGACGTGCGCACAGTGGTCAGCGTCTCACGCGCTTGATCTGTCACGGGCTTGGTCTCATTGCGCAGCAAGTTCACAAAGCGCCCGATCTGCACCAAGAGCAGCCCGAACGCCACCACGATCACAATCCCTTGCAGGCAGAATACAGTGATTAACACGTCGCGGATGTAGCGGATGAGGTCAGCCGCGCCTAACGGGTTGAGCGCCACTAGCGCCAGCGCCAGCACGAAAAACCCAACGATGGCCGCCACCAACACGCCAACCGCAATCAAGACCCACTTCAGAAACCCACCTTCACTCGTTGTCGTTTCAGGTGCAGCCGAAGCGGGGGCGCTGGATTCACTCATACCTGCCCCTATCTGGATGGACGCCGCCCCGAGCGGTCAGTCGTCAGTACATACGCCACGAACAGCGCAAACATCGCCCCCGTGGCTGCGGAGAGCATACGCAGCTCACCGATCATCAGCAAGTCAATATCGAGGGTGTTGCCCAGCAAATGCCCGATGCCAAACCCCAACCACCCCGCCAGCAAGAACACCGCCAGCCGCCGCGCATCCCCCCCGACGACGAAGTGGAACACCGCACCAATCAGCGTGGCGATGACGAAGGCAAACGTGATGACTGGATCTGGCATAGAGACTTTCTTTGGCTTGAACCCAGCAAATAGTGTAACATATCCACAATAATCGAGCCTATAGTTTACACTCCCTTTTACGCGTACTGAGATAGCTATGCACATTATCGACCACGCCATCCAAATCCCAGTCACGCCTGCCAACATGTGGGCGCTGGTGAGCAATCCTGAGAACAACCCCAAGTGGCAAGCCGACTGCCGCAGCATGTCCTTCCTCAACAGCATCCGCCGCGGCATCGGCATGCGCTGGCGCTACCAAACGGCCAGCGGCAAAGATCAAATCGCGGAGATCACGGCGTGGTATGAGGGCCTCGGTTTCGAATATACCATCGTAGACGGCACGAGCTTCATCTCGAACAAAGGCCGCCTGCGCCTGCAAGAAGTCCCAGAGGGAACCATCGTCCAGTGGACGTTTAGCTACGAGCTGGGCGGGCCGCTTTCCGGCCTGCGCAACGCCCTCTCCGTGCGGCGCAGCCTCGACCAGAACATCGTCGAGAGCTTGCGGAACCTGTTCCGCGTCGCCAAGGAAAAGTTTAAGGAGGCCAGCATCGCCGAGTCCAAAGCGTTGATGCAAGACGCGCCCAACGTGATCGAGCGCTCCAGCTACAAGCCACGTCACCCCTCTGTGCTGGAGGAGGGCAAGCCGCGCCCATCTTCGGTCACCCCCTCGCGTGAGATTCCGCCCGTGCCCGCTCCGCCCGCGCCCGACGCGATCTTCCAGCGGCCCGCCAGCCTCGCCCCCGTGATCCCAGAGCCGCCCATCGCGGATGAAGACACCCAACCCAACCCTATCCTGTCCAAGATCGCTGCTGCTGCGCTTGAAGCGCCGTCGCTGCAAATGCCTAATTTCAGCAGCGCCCAGCCCCCAGCCGTCCCAGCCATCGAGGAAGTCGATGCTGACACCAGTGGGGAAATGGCCGCCGTTGCTGCGCCCGTTGTGCCTCCAACGCCAATTGAGCCGCCAGCACCCATCGCGCCGGAGCCAGCGGCTGCTGTCACGCCCGAGCCAACCACACCCCCGCCCCCAAGCGCCCCGCCTGCGCCCACGCCGCTCAGGTTGAGCGAGCCGCCGCTCAAAACCGGTGACTCTAACCGGCTCGACAAACGCGACACTGCCACGATCAGCGTATTTGAGCTGTTCGGCCTCCCGCGCCCCAGCATGACGCAGGAGATGGCCGCCGTCACACCTGCCCCCCCCGCGGCGCAGCCCCCAAACGTCGATGCACCTGCGCCGGATGTCAAAGCACCGCCAACGACCACCCCGCCCGAGCCAGCAGAGACGCCACACATCGAGCCACAAGCGGCGCTTCCAGTCGCACCCGCTGCAGAGCCAAGCACCGCTGAACCTGCCCCTGCATCAGAGCCGTTCGTGCTCAAACCCTCTGATGAACCGATGGTGACCATCCAAGCGCCCGCGCTGCCAGATATGCCGCTTGCAGCCTCCGCTGAAGAAGTCGCTGAGGTTGTCCTCACACTTGACCCGGGCCTAAGCGACCCCGCGCCGACTGTACCGCTGCCGCTGCCCGACGATTGGTCTGCGCCGGTCAAATCTGCCAATGTTCAACCCCAGCCCGTGCGCGTCGGCTTGCGCCTCCGCCTCCGTCAGAGGTTGGCGAAGGTGCGTGCGCCCAAATAGAAAAAGCCGCTGACAGTTGTCAACGGCTTTAAGTGGGGTGCCCAGTGGGTTTCGAACCCACGACCTTCTGATCCACAATCAGACATTCTGCCACTGAACTATGAGCACCATGCTTTGAGAAATATACCACGCTGTGCGGCCAAAATCTAGGCTAGATTTGCAGGCCGCGCCACCAACACCTCCGCACAGCCGCGCGGGCTGGCTGTTCGTTCCAACTGCGCGTGATAACCCTGCTGTTCCACCCACGATACTACTTGATCATACCCAGTGGTGTGCTGGCCAGTCGCGGCATAGGCGCGGTCGATCAAGCGCTCCACGACGCCCTTGCGCGTCAGCACACCGTTCAGGACGACCACCAGCACCCCATCCGGCTTCAGCACCCGCTGGCACTCTGACAGCGTCGCTGGCTCAAAGATAAAGCGCGTGGGGAACGTGCAGACGATTGCATCAAAGCGCACACTGGCAAACGGCAGCGCCTCGCCGCGCCCCCGCGCCAGCCGCACCGGCAGCCGCGCCTGCGCCAGTCGGCGGCGCGTGATCTGCCCCATCGCGCGTGAGAGGTCAAGCCCCACTGCGTGATAGCCATCCGCCAGCAGCCGAGCTTGCAAGTGGCCGGTTCCGTGTGCCAGTTCCAGCACAGCCGCAGGCGCAGGTGGCAGGAAATGCAGCGCTGCCAACTGCCATGCGCGCCAATCACCCAGCGAGACAACATAGCTTACGGCGTCATAGGTGAACGCCATCTCGTTGTAGAGCAGCCGAAAGCCGAACGCCACCAAGCGCCGCCATAGAGAAGCGATCATGACCGCAGCGCGCGCAAGATCACATCCGGGTTGTCCGTGATCACGCAGTCCACCCCCCACTCGCGCAGGCGCAGCGCATCAGCGGGGTCGTTGACCGTCCACGTGTTGAGGACGCGCCCTGCGGCGTGCGTGGCTGCCACTACCTCCGGTGTGATGTCCTGATAGTAGGGGTGAAACGCCTCATAGGGTTGACCGGCCATGACCTCCGCCGTGGGCATGCCCGCCGCGGCCATGTGCAAGAAGCCGATGGCCACCTCCGGCGCGATCTGCCGAAAGCGGATCAACGTGTGCGGGTTAAACGACGACACGATCACGCGATCCACCATCCCATACCGCCGAATGCAATCCGCCACGACCTGCTCCACGCCGTCGCTCGTCTCCACATCCATCGACTTGATCTCCACGTTGACGATCAAATGCTGCCCGACCGCCTCAAACACCTCATCCAGCGTTGGGATCTGTACGCCTGCATACTGCGCTGAGAACCAACTGCCCGCGTCCAGCGCCTTGAGTTCGGCCAGCGTCATCTGGGTAACTACGCCGCTGCCGTTGGAGGTCGCATCCACAGTGAAATCGTGGCAGATCACCGCGTAGCCATCCTTGCTGCGGTGTACGTCAAGCTCGATGCCAGCCGCCCCCTGCTTCAGCGCCAGCTCGAACGCGGGTAGGGTATTCATCGGCGCGTAGGCTTTCGCCCCGCGATGCCCAAAGACCAGCATTTCCCCCGTGTAGACTGCTTTGAAGTCCAGCATGTGCCCCTCATGACTCGTCTCTAGTAAGCAATCTCGATGATACCGTCAACCACGCGCGTCTCATAGCGCCGCACGTCCTTGAACGCGGGCGCGCTCAACACCTTACCGGTGCGGATGTCAAACCGTGCCCCGTGGCGCGGGCATTCGATCTCATAGCCGTCAAGCGGCACGGGATTGCCCTTCGCATCCTCGGTGAGGGTGTTGCCGTCGTGCGTGCAAACATCGTCGATGGCATAATAGCGCCCACTCACGCAGAAGATCGCCACCCAACGACCGTTCACGTCAAACACTTCGCGCGCCCCTTCAGGGATGTCCGCTGCCGGGCACACAGGATGAAACGTCGTCATGATTCAAAACCTCCGCTAAAAGTATGTTGGGCTTTGCAACAAGTAGGGGCGAGTCATAACTCGCCCCTACAGACCAGACACTCTCGTTAGCAAGCCGTGCAAGCTACGAGAGGATCTTGGCCTCAATCGCCTCTTGCAGCCGCTCACGCACGCGCTCGAACGGGATGCGCTGCAGCAGTTCGTCGAAGAAGCCATCGATCACCATGAGCTGCGCCATCGGGCGCTCGATGCCGCGGCTCATCAGGTAAAAGATGAGCTGCTCCTCCAACGTGCCGAACGTGGCGGCATGGCTGCACTTCACATCGTCCGCCTCAATCTCCAGCCCGGGGATGCTGTCCATGCGGGCGTCGTCGCTCAGCACGAGGTTCCGGCACACCTGATACCCATCGATTTTCTGCATCTTCGGCAGCGACTTGATCATCCCCTGCCACAACGTGCGCGCGCGATCCTTCGCCGCGCCCTTGAAAAGCAGATCCGACACGCTCAACGGGGCGTTGTGGTTCTGCTGCGTGTCGAGGTCGAAGAATTGATCCTTATCGGCGAAGAAGAAACCACTCACGCGGGCGCTGCCGCCTTTACCCTCGATGTCAGCCTCGATGAACGACTTGGTGAGCTTGCTCCCCATCGTGCCGATGATCCAGTCGAGCTGGCCATCCCGCCCCACAATCGCCCGCTGGTGGCTGAACTCATACGTCGAGCGATTCCACTCTTGCAGCGCCACATAACGCAAATTCGCGCCATCGCCCACCAGCAGTTCAGTCGCGCCGATGAACGCCGACTGTGTCGGCTGCTCTGCCGAGGCGTAGTCCACTTGGACGGTCGCTTGCGCGTTCTCTTCAATGACCACCAGCACATGCCCCATGCTCGCGCCCGGCTTGCTGTTGTAGATCACGAGGTGCAGCGGCAAATCAGCTACCTTGTTGCGCGGCACATAGATGAATGCGCCATACGTCCACAGCGCGCCATGCAGCGCCGCAAACTTGCCATCGGTCGGTTTGACAGCTTTCGTCATCAGGTTCGCCTTGAGGATCGCCTCATGCTCGCGGATGGCGGTCGCCATGTCGCAGAACACGATCCCCTGCTGCCGCAGCGATTCAGCCAATTCGCTCTGAACCAGCTTGCCGTCCACAAAGACGAGCAGGCCGCCCTGCTCATCGCCAATCAACGGCTCCAGCGCGCGCGAGGGAACCGCCGAGACCGTCACCCCGTTAGGCACGATGGCCGTCGTCGCTTCATCCCAGCGAATGCTGCGATAATCGGTGCGCCGCCATTCTTCTTCCATGTGGGGCATCGGCAGGCTCTCGTAGACCTCCCACGCGGCCAGCCGCGCCTCGCGCAGCCATGCCGGTTCATGAGCCGCCAACGCTTCAACATCTTGGCGCGTGTAGGCTGGCGCAGTTACTGCGCGCCTTTTCATCATCGTCACTGTATTCTCTCCCTTGTGCTCAGCCGATAGAGCCTTCAAGCTGAATCTGGATCAGCCGGTTCAACTCCAACGCATACTCCATCGGCAGTTCCTTCACCAGCGGCTCAAGGAAGCCGTTCACAATGAGCGCGTTGGCCTCATCCTCGCTGAGGCCGCGGCTCATCAAGTAGAAAAGCTGATCCTCGCCGATCTTGCTCACGCTGGCCTCATGCCCCATCACCACATCGCGGCTTTCGATCTCAATCGTTGGATACGTGTCCGAACGGCTCTCATCGTCCAGCAGCAGCGCATCGCACACCACATTGCTCTTGCAGTTGTGCGCGTTATCTGCAATCTTCAACAGCCCACGATAGGAGGCGCGGCCACCATCCTTGCTGATCGACTTGCTGATGATCTGGCTGGTGGTGTTCGGTGCGAGGTGTGTGATCTTCGCGCCCGCGTCTTGGTGCTGCCCCTTGCCCGCAAAAGCAATCGAGAGCACTTCCCCGTGCGCGCCTTCTTCCTTGAGGATCACCGCTGGGTACTTCATCGTGAGGCGGCTGCCGAGGTTGCCGTCCACCCATTCCATCGTCGCGTTGCGATACGCCACCGCGCGCTTCGTCACGAGGTTGTAGACGTTGTTCGACCAGTTCTGGATCGTCGTGTAGCGGCAGCGCCCGCCTTCTTTCACGATGATCTCAACCACAGCGCTGTGCAGGCTGTCGCTGCTGTAGATCGGCGCGGTGCAGCCCTCAACGTAGTGCACATACGCGCCCTCGTCCACGATGATGAGCGTGCGCTCAAACTGCCCCATGTTCTGGGTGTTGATGCGGAAGTAGGCTTGCAGCGGCATCTCCACATGCACACCCTTGGGCACGTAGATAAACGACCCGCCCGACCACACTGCCGTGTTCAAAGCAGCGAACTTGTTATCATCGGCGGGGATGACCGTGCCGAAGTACTCGCGCACCAGCTCAGGATGTTCGCGCAGGCCGCTGTCCATGTCGAGGAAGATCACGCCTTTTTCCTCGAGATCCTTACGGATGTTGTGATACACCGATTCGCTGTCGTACTGGGCGCTCACCCCTTGCAGATACTTCTGCTCGGCCTCAGGGATGCCCAACTTGTCGAACGTGTCCTTGATCTCCTGCGGGACTTCATTCCAATCACGCCCCACGCGATCCGTCGCGCGCACGTAGTAATAGATGTCGTCGTAGTCGATCTTGCTGAGGTCACCGCCCCAAGTGGGGGTCGGCTTCGCAAGGAACGTGTGATAAGCCTTCACGCGGATGTCCGTCATCCACTGCGGCTCGTTCTTCATCTTGCTGATCTGGCGCACGATGTCCTCGTTCAAGCCTTTCTGGCTCTTGAACACGTACTCCACATCATCGTCATGGAAGCCGTAGGCCTCCTCGTAAGAAGCGCGAACTTCCTTCAGCGCCAACTCATCCTCGGAGAGCTGCTTCTCGCTTGGCACATACTCAGTCATGATCTATCCTCACTCAACCAACTGTTTAGGCTTCAGCCGTGGCGTTGTACTTCTCGCGGATCCAATCGTAGCCCGTCTCTTCCAGTTTGAGCGCCAGCTCCGGCCCGCCCACTTCCACAATCCGCCCCTGATACATGACATGCACGTAATCGGGCTTGATGTAGTTGAGCAGCCGTTGATAGTGCGTGATTACCAACACGCCCATGTTCGGCCCCGTGAGCGTCGCCACACCCTCGGCAACGATGCGCAGCGCGTCGATGTCTAACCCGCTGTCTGTCTCGTCCAACACGGCGATACGCGGCTCCAGAACGGCCATTTGCAGCACCTCGGCGCGCTTCTTCTCACCACCGCTGAAGCCCTCGTTGAGGTAGCGCCCCGCGAAGCTGTGATCAATGCCAAGCTGCGTCATTTTGCTGCGCATCAAGCGCGTGAATTCGGGGATCGAGATCCCCTTGCTGTCGGGGTCTTTGGCCTTCAGGCGGGCGTTGATGGCATGGCGCAGGAAGTTGGCCAGCGTCACGCCCGGGATGGCCACTGGATACTGGAACGCAAGGAACAGGCCAGCGCGGCTGCGTTCGTCGGCTTCCATCTCGAGGACGTTCTCACCGTCCAACAAGATCTCACCCCCAGTGACCTCATAGGCTGGGTTGCCCATCAACACGTTCGCCAACGTGCTCTTGCCAGAGCCATTCGGCCCCATCATTGCGTGGATTTCGCCTTGTTTGACCGTCAACGTCACCCCACGCAGGATTTCTTCTTCTTGCCCCGCCACGCGCGCGCGCAGATCGCGGATTTCAAGCGTTGCTGCCATGCTAGACCTTTCTGTCCTCAAATTTCAGGGATGTTAAATTTAATCATTACCCTGTGCGTAATCAGCCTCAGTATAGCAAGCCGACGCGAGCAGTGTCAATAATTCTGATGAGTATCGTATTAATTATCCTTTGACGCTGTTAGCTGCTTGTGTTACGCTCTAAGTGCAAGCGTAGGCTTTTATTAAGAAGGTGCCCACCATGACCACGATTGCCAGCAAAGAAGACAGCGTGCGCGAGGCGCTGCGCTCCGTGATTGACCCCGAAATTGGCATGAACATTATTGAGCTTGGCCTCGTGCGTGAGCTTGAAATCTACGACGACCGCGCCCACATCACGATGATCATGACCACCCCCTTCTGCCCCTACGCCCCTCAACTGCTGGAGCAGACGCGGCGCGTGGCACAAGATCACCTCGGCGTGCCTACCACGATTGAGATGGGGATGGAGATGTGGGATCCGTCCATGATGGAGGATGGAGCCGCCAACGAATGGGGCTTGTTCTAAAGTGTAAAGTCGAGTGCCCGTCCGTTCAGTTGACGGGCACTGCGGTTACCTCTACGGGCGGTTATCGCGGATAAACCGCAGCGGATCCACGTAATTCGCCAGCAGCTCCCTCTGATTCATCCCGGGCCAGTGCTGGGGCTGCGTCTCGAGGATGGTCGTCGGGCTAATGTCGAAGTGCAGATGCGGCACAAACCGCCCGAAGCCGTCACCGATTTCACAAATCTGCTGCCCACGCCGCACACGATCCCCAACATTCACGCGCATGTTCTGCACGTGCCCATAGCGCGCATAGGTGACCCGACCCGTAGGCACAAACAACGGATCGTGGCGAATGATGATGACGTTGCCCCACACAGGCAGACGAGCGGCAAAGATGACAACCCCGTTTGCCGTCGAGAACACAGGCATGCCCAAATCCTCGCGCGGCGCGCCGAAGTTGAGGTCAGCGCCTGTGTGATACGCCTGACTCGGCGTGCCCACGAAGTACAAGCGTCCGAAGGGGCTGGCATCGCTCCAACCTGCGGGCCACACCTGCGCGCCGCGCCGCTGCGACTCCGTCCCAGTAGGCGAGTCGTAACCATCCGCCACCGGAACCCCATCTACGATGCTCGGACGACTGCCGGGTGTGCCGGGGTTCGTTGTTGGGTTCTCGACCCGCACAATGCGCCTGAATCGCACCGCGTCAAACGCAATCTCGCGGTCTAGCTCCCCGGTGACATCGTTCAGCGCCACCTTGCCCGCATTGGGTACGCGCCGATCTAACTCGAACACCCCCAGCGTCACCCACACGTTGCGCATAATACTTTGGTTGATGTCGATGACCGTTTCGGTTGTGGTTCCGCGGATGCCATGCACTTTGTAGCGGGCGCGGGTCGTCGTGGAATGACGCGCAGGGACGAACACCGAAATCTCGTAAGTGCCATCCGCTGGCAGCTCGGCGCGCCACTCCACCCAGACCTTACTCGTGGTAATTTCAGTCGGTTTGTAGAGCACTGGCCAGCCCCACGTGCCTTCGTATTCGCTGAACTCGTTGCGTCCGGTATACGTCCCAAAGCGGAAGCCACGGCCGCGTGGGGTGATTACCACTTCATCAACAATGTTGTCCGACGGGTTGGTAACCGGACGATTCGGCGGCACAACCGTGATTGTGGTATTCACCGCCTCAAACTGCGAGATTACCCCGTAACGCCACCAGCTCACCCCCGGCGCGCCCAAGCGCTGTGTTGCCACCGTCTGCGCAACCCGCTGATCAATCAGCGCGCCATCGCCTTGCAGGGCGGGCACGATGGGCTTTCCAAACGATCCCCACGTCTCCCATGCTGAGCGCAGCGCTGCCTCTGGGTCGGTGCGGAACGTCGCCCAATAACACTGCGGGTGCAAGCTGTTCACGAATGGCCGCCATTCGTCAGGGAAGATCGATGCATAATGCTGTGGGCGCGGATCCATACTCATCCCAATGTGATAGCGCCCACCAAGACGCTGTCGCAGTTGCAGCATGAAGGGACGGATAGCTTCGCGTCCTCCCTGCCAGAAGCCCGCATACGGCTCAATGTCCAATATCATTGAGCGTACCCCGGGCACGCTGCATGTCGTGGCGATGACGTTCGCCTCTGCGTCGATGTTCAGCCCCGTAGGCACGCACCATGCATGAAATTCCATCCCGTTCTGTTCCAGCACGCGCACCCATCGCGCGATGGCATCCGGCCCGGTAATCGCCATATCGCCGCCGCTCGGGTCAAAGCGCCCCATAAAATCAGAGCCGTCGCTTGTTTTGACCCATACCTGCCGCACGTTGGGCGCGCGCTGTTTGAGGTTGCGCACGAATTGGTCGATGCTGCGTTCGCTTAGCCCCGTGCCCTTCCAAAACCACACTGCCACCATGCCATCGTAGGGCGTTGGGGGTTGATTCGATGGGATCGTACCCACAGCTTGCTCAAACCGTGCCACTGATGTGGAGACCCACCCGCCTAAATCGCGCTGCTCTACCCACACCCAACCATCAGGCCGCAGCGTGTTGGGGAAGTGCACGACCAACGTGTTGTTGTACAGATCACCAATGTCACGATACTGGGTTCCCGGGCCGTTGCGAATGTTGGCGAACACATTAGCTGTTGTAATAATTGAAATCTGGCCGGTACCCGCGTTGCTTGGTTTAGGGACAGGGGCTGGCATTGTCATTGGTACCACTCCGTTGCAGCCAAATGAGCAAAAGTGTCTTGCTGCCATGGTAAACCACTTTTGCCATTGTGACCACTAGGTGAGCGCATTTAGACAATATGCACGAAAAAAGCAGCCCTCAACTTGAGCTGCTTTCTTCCTCATGTCGGGGCGGCGGGATTCGAACCCACGACCCCTTGCACCCCATGCAAGTGCGCTACCAGGCTGCGCCACGCCCCGAACACTTCTAGTCTAACCCCACATCGTCTGAAATGCTAGCCCGATTTGCCATTATCAAGGCATTGTTATTATCACCCACAACAAAGCTGAAAATCTGTTGAAGATTTCGTGAAGTTTTCACAAATGATCGCGGTAGCACCTCTGTAATCTTTGTGGTATAAAGTGTAGGCATGCACATAGTTCACTTGTGCTGTCGTTACTTTGTTTTAGGAGGACAAATGTTAAAGGCAACAAAACTCTTGTTCACAGGGGCTGCTGCTGCGCTGATCGGCGTGATGGCGCTCCCCGTCTTCGCTCAGGAAGTGGCGCCCGGCGAAGGTGGCTTCATCATCGAGGGCAACTTTGGTGGTGATGTCGCCAACCTCAACCCTATCCTCTTGAGTGACACGGCCTCGGCGCGCGTGGCAGGGTTCATTTACCCCGGCCTGATCGGCGTTGATGTGACGACGGCCACCTTCACCGAAAATGACCCAGCAGCGCTCGTGACCAATTGGGAAATCTCGGAAGATGGCCTCGTGTACACCTTCACCCTGCGCGATGACTGGGTCTGGTCTGATGGCACGCCCATCACTTCGGCCGATATCCTCTATTCGTGGAACGCCATCATCAACCCAGAGGTTCAGAGCCGCTACGCGTACTTGACCGAGTACATCGAGAAGGTCGAGGCGCCCACTCCGAACACTTACGTTGTCACGTTCAAAGAGAACACCTGCCAGAACCTGCCGTTCGCCAGCCTGCCCATCGTGCCCTCGCACGTCCTGCCCGCCGATTTGAGCGAACTGCGCACGAGCAGCTTCAACCTTAACCCAACCGTGACCGGTGGCGTCTTCACGTTTGCCGAGCTGCGTCCGGGTGAGCAGGTGACGCTCCTCGCCAATCAGTCATACGGTGGCGCCCCCAATGGCGTTCTGCCCACCGGTTTTATCTATCGCAATGTGGCTGACCAGAACGTTTTGGTTGAGCAGTTCCTCGCCGGTGAGACCAACGTCATCGACGGCCCTGCTGTGGCCCGCCGTGCCGATATCGCCGCCGCCGGTGATCGCGTTCAGATCTACGAGTTCCCCGGCAACGCTTGGGACTACTTCGCTATGAACTTCGCCGACCCGAACAACCCGCAGCCCGCGCTGGATGAGAACGGCAACCGCATCGATCAAGGGCAGCACCCGATCTTCGGTGATCCTCGCGTGCGCCGCGCTGTCGCGCTGGCCGTCAACGTCGACGACATGATTCAGGCCGCTGTGTTTGGCCAAGGCGAACGCATGAACGCCTTCTCGGTGCAGTCAAGCTGGGCCTACCCGAATGATCTGCCGATGATTGAACAAAACGTGGACGAAGCCGTTCGTCTGCTGGAGGAAGCCGGCTGGATGATGGGGCCGGATGGCGTCCGCGTCAAGGATGGTCGTCGTCTGTCCTTCACGCTGTTCACCAACCAAGGCAACAGCCGTCGTGAAGCCATCGGCGCAATCTTTGAGGCTCAGCTTGAGGCCATTGGCTTCGAGGTGGACTATCAGGCCATCGAGTTCAACACCATCCTCGACCTGATGGATCAGCAGAACTTCGATGCCATCATCCTCGGCTGGCGCAATGGCTACCCCGATGATCCGGATCAAACCAGCCTGTTCACCACAGTGGGCGACACCCTCGGTGGCAACAACTTCACCTCGTACTACAACCCTGAGGTTGACCGTCTGATGGCCGAAGCGCTGGTCGTCCCGGGCTGCGACTTTGAAGCTCGCGCTGAGATCTATCGTCAAATTCAGGCGATCCTCCAAGCTGACCTGCCATACATCCCGTTGTTCACCCTGAACGGCTACTATGCGGCGTCGGCGGATATCGAAGGCTTCAATCCTTTCCCGAGCGCCCTGTACTGGAACGTTGACCGCTGGCAAGTGCGTTCACGCTAAGTTGTTGAGCCTTTTTGGGGGTGGGTGTTCACCCACCCCACTTTTCCCACATCAACTGTTGTCAATGGAATCCTGATATGCTGCGCTATATCGTCCGCCGCCTGCTTCAGGCGATCCCCACCCTTCTCGGTGTTACTATTTTTAGCTTCATGTTGATGTCTCTCGCCCCGGGAGGGTTCGTACGCCTCGCATTTGGGGAAAATCCAGCGATCCGCCCGCAACAGCGTGCCCAGCTTGAAGCGCGGATGGGCTTAAACGACCCTCTGCCCGTGCAGTATTTGCGCTGGCTGCTGGGGGATGATTGGATGCGCCGCGACACTACCGGTGATGGTGTCGCCGATTGGTCTATTTTGATTCCATTGGACGCCGATGGCGACGGTATCAACGAGCCGCCGGGCCGCAACCGCGGCATCCTTCGTCTCGACTTTGGGGAGTCGTTCTCGCGCCGCCGTCCTGTGGTTGATCTTATCGGTGAGCGCGTTGCGGCAACGCTCGAGTTAGGGGTAACATCGCTGCTCGTCAGCCTAGCTGTTGGCTTGCCGATTGGCATCCTCGCGGCGGTCTGGAAGGGCACATGGTTTGACAACGCCAGCCGCGTTCTTTCGGTTGTCGTCAGCGCCATTCCGACCTTCTGGCTCGGCTTGATGCTCATCTTGATCTTCAGTATCACGCTCAAAAACGAAGCAGGCAGGCCGCTGCTGCCGATGATTGGCCGATGCGCCACTACAGCTGTGGGCGGCTGTCCCCCCATCTACATGCGGCTTGAATATCTGATCATGCCGGTAATCGTCCTGTCGTCGGGCGGCATCGCCATTTTCTCGCGGTTCATGCGCGCCTCCATGCTCGACGTCATCAACCAAGACTACATCCGCACCGCGCGCGCCAAAGGCCTTAGCAACCGCAACGTGTGGTTCAAGCACGGCGCTCGCAACGCCCTCATCCCGATTGCCACCATCCTCGGCCCGTCGATCCTCGGCGTGTTGGGCGGCGCAGTCATCACCGAAACGGTGTTCTCATGGCCGGGCATGGGGCGCTTTGCGGTTGAAGCGGTGTTCGCCAAAGACTACCCGGTGGTGATGACCACGGTCGTCATCGGCGCCGTCACGACCGTGTTGGGCTTCTTGCTCTCTGATATTCTTTACGCGGTGGTTGATCCGCGCATTCGGTTCAACTAGGGGCAGGGAGGAAACAACACGATGGCTGCAACCTCTGTTGCCCAACTCAACGCTGAACCTGAAATCCGCGTTGGTGAATCTCTTACCACAAAGGCGATTCGCCGTCTGCGCAAAGACCGGCTCACACTCACCGCTGGTTCGGTCTTGCTGATTCTGTTGATCTTCTCAATCTCTGCGCCGCTGTACGAGTCCGTCACGGGGATCAATCATCGCCTGCCCAACCCGTCGATCCAGTTCTTGCCGCCCTGCGTGCCGGTCTTGGGCGTTGGCGGGCCAGACTGCAACCCGATGCACATCTTCGGCACAGACGACCTCGGGCGTGATGTGTTTTCGCGCATCATGTATGGCGGCCAGACTTCGCTTGGCATCGCCTTCTTCTCAGCGATTTTTGCTCTGATCCTCGGCATCTCCATCGGTATGACGGCTGGCTACAACACAGGGACGCGCTTCAGCGTGGTCGATGACTTCATCAACTGGGTCATCACCACGATCACTTCGGTGCCGACGATCTACCTGCTCCTAATCGTCTCGGCGGTGATTCGCTCCAACCCTGAATTGTCGCGCCTGCTCTCTGGGCCGTGGCTGCTCGTGCTGATCTTGAGCCTGCTCGGCTGGACGGGGACAGCTCGCCTCGTGCGCGGTGAGACCCTCTCCATCCGCGAGCGTGAGTACATCGTCGCCAGCCGCGCCATTGGCGCCTCCCCCTCGCGGATCATGATCTCGCACATCCTCCCCAATTTGTTCTCCGTCGTCATCATCAGCCTCGCCACCGACATCGGCGCGCTGATTCTGACTGAGGCAGCGCTCAGCTTCTTGGGGCTAGGTGTGTCGATCACCACGCCGAGCTGGGGCAACATGCTCAACTCAGCCCAGAACTACTATACCCGTGGCCCACACCTTGTGGTGCTTCCCGGCTTGTTCATCTTCACTGCTGTGCTGTCCTTGTTCGTGCTGGGGGATGGCATCCGCGATGCGTTTGACCCCACCGCCAAAGACTAATCTATTACCACTGCACGAAAAAGCGGCCTGACGGCCGCTTTTTTGTCCATGCCGCAAAAAATCAGTACAATCATCACAATATCGAAACCTAACGAGATCGGATCACAATGCCTGAACTCTACAGTCGCACCGATGACACGGGTTGGCTGACCCCATCCATTGCCGATATCTTGGAGCAAGGGGCACCCCCGCCCGGTGGTGACGGGTCAATCCGTGAGCACATGCTGGCCATCCAGAAGGATCTAGCTGATCTAGAAACGCCAGCAAAAATCGTCAACGTGCGCTCGATGCCGTCCTATACGCTCTACGTTGCTCGTCCAGAAATGGTAGGACGGCTCGGCAATCGGCGCGCTGTCACCCCACAAGAAATCCGGCGCAGCCTCGCCAAAATCGCCGATCAGCACCCTGATTGGACGATTGGCTTTATCCCCAAGTTAGAGGACGACGACAACGCCCTCGGAATTCTGCTGCGCACGGCGGCGCATCGTCCTTTGAGCCTGCGCCGCTTGCTCGTCCGCGGCAGCTTCCGCACAGCCCCGGCCTTCCACAGCTTCACGCTGGGGATCACGCTTGAACAGAACCTCATCGTCCGCAACCTGCACACCGTACGCCATCTGCTGGTCATCGGCAAGGACAACGCCAAGATTCACTTCCTGCGTTCACTGCTGCTGACCTTACTCGTGCTCAATACGCCCAGCGAGCTGCGCGTTATCATGGCCGGGCGCGGCGTCGAGAACCTCAAAGCGCTCATTGCATCGCCCCACTCACTGGGGCGCACAGTGAACCAAGCCGAGGCGCTCCACAAGATTTTGCTCGGCCTGCGAGCCGAAGCAGAACGCCGCCGCCGTGTCTTCGAGGAGTACAACGTCGCCGATATTGACAGTTTCAACGCCGCCGCCCGCGAGCATCAAAAGTCCACCCTGCCGCGTATTATCGTCGTCATCGACTCGTTGGCTGATGCCGAATGGGAAGCCGTCGAGTATAACATCCTCGCGCATATTCAATCTCTGCTCGACATCAGCGCCGATCTCGGGCTTCACTTTGTCTTGACGATGCCCGAGATGAACGACTATCAAGCGCTGCGCCAGCGCATCCACACGCATGTGATCATGCGGTCAGTGGCCAAAGCCCTCGTCGATCAAATCCCTGATTTTCACCCCTCGCTGCTGCGCTTTGTCGACGCTGTGATCGCTGACTACGATCAAGATCGCATTACCATGACGCCGGTTGAGTTGTGCAGCACGACCAACAACGAGCTGATCAACGCTGTCACTTACTGGCAGCAGAATCGGCTCCAGCGCCGCCAAGAGCAGCAGGTTGACCTACCAGTGAGCGGCCGAACGGGCGTGACCGATTTGCTCTCGCTGCCCGGCAGCCTTGAGGAGGAAGAAGCCTTGAACCCCACCCCCAACACCAGCTCACCACCGAGCACGCCTGCGGCCAGCCCGTCACCGCAGCCTGCTCCCGCCGTTCATAACCCACCCCAGTCGAGCAGCAGTCTTCAGCTCATGCCTAATGCCGTCGCGCTGGCCGCTTACCTCGGTTGGCTGAGCGCCGGCGTGTTGGAGGACGTCTTCATGATCGACAGCGAATACGCAGCCCAGCTGTTGGAGCAGTTGAAGCGCGACGGCATCCTTGAGGACAGCCCCTACCCCACTCCGCGCTTTCTGCGACGTTAACCCCCACCCAGTTGATCGGGGCTGAGGACATTGCTGGTGCATGAGCGGTAATCTGCGCCCAGTATGACGCTGTAGTCTGTCTGACGGTTGGGGTCAGGCTGCACGGTGACCGCCTCGGCTGTCAGGTTCAGCGCGCGCAGCATCACCGGCAAGGGGCTGCCTTTGTCATCCGCCACATAGTCGATAATCGTTGTTCGCTCGCGCAATTCAGACTCGCCCGCCGCCACTGCCACAATCCCTGCTTCGCGCAGCTTATACGCCGCCACACGATCCCAGTCGGGGTTGCCGCTGCCGTTGTAAATCACGATGCGCGGCTGCTGGATGCTCACACGGTTGCGCGTGGGTGGTTGATAGAACTCCGTTAGCAATTGGCGGATCGGCTCATACTCGGGCAATTGCACAAACTGCCCCGCGAACACCCCCTCCGTGGGCTGCCACGGGGTCGTGTGGTACGTGCGGATGAGGGTGTAGTTCTGAATGTCGTCGGGGTTCACTTCCAGCGCAATTGGCAGCAGCCCCAGCATCACATCAAAGGGGATGTTCGTCGTCACCACTTGGGTGATCTCGCCCCAGAGCTGCGGCACACTCGTGATCAACCCCTGCGACAGCGCCGCGCGGAAGATCGCCCGCAGCATCTGCTGCTGCCGCCGCCCCCGGTCGAAATCGTCCGCGAGCCGCCGCGTTCGCGCATACCACAGCGCATCAAACCCATTGAACCGATAGTACCCCACCGGCAGCGTGCGCAGCTCGTAGTTCTGTTCCACTGGCAGCGAAGGATCGATCACTTCTTTGGGGTAGTAATCCTGATACAGGCAGTCGACCGCAATTTCAACTCCACCCAGCGTATCGATGATGGTCTCAAACCCGCTGAAGTTCACCTTAGCGAAGTAATGGACGTTGATGCCAAAGTTGTAGAAGATCGTCTCGCGCAGCAGGCCCCACCCGCCGCCCTGCCAACCGAACGCCTCACCGATGCCGTACACCGTGTTCAAGCGGGTCATCGTCGGCGTCGGGACATAGACGAACAGATCGCGCGGCAGGCTCAACACCGAGACCGTCTTAGCTTCTGTGTTGATGCTCACGATGAGCATTGTATCGGTGCGCAGCGTGCCATCCGTCGAGATTTCATCGTCGCTGCCCAGCAGCATGATGTTGATCAGCTCAAAGTTGCGCGGGATCAGCGGCACGCGCGTTGGGACAGCAGTTCCAGCGATGCGCTCCACAGGGGCATTGGGGGGTGCAAAAATGGTCGGCGCAATGAACGGCGTCGGCGGCACATTGGGTGCGCTCGTTGGGAGGGGCAGCGGGGTTGCGCTTGGTGGCGGCGCATCCGGCGTGTTGGTCACAAACTGCGCCACCCGGCGCAGCATCGCTCCAGCGTTTTCCTCAGGGAACATCGCCCCTGCGGTCGCCGCATAATCCGCCTGCCGAGCTGAGGTCACTGCGTCGGCCTGCGCCGCCTGAAGCCCCGCTTGCAGCGCGTGCCAACCCGTCCACAGCGCCACGATCAGCAGCAGCGCCGGCAGCATCCGATACCATGTGAACTCAACGGCTTTTTTCCACAATGAGCGGCGCGGGGATGTCATGACAGGCTCCAGAGGCTTGCAACACGGCCAATTCAAGCGCTAATGATAAAACACACCCTAACCGCGTCAACAGGCTGTATTCGCATTACCCGCCCAATCATGGGAATCGGAACAGCACCTCACAGCTCGCATCGAACGGAACCGTGCCGCTCAGGTCGAAGACCTCCACGCGCACCCAGTGTCGTCCGCTGCCGAAGAAGGTCGTGTTGATCTGCGCGATGACATCGTTGATCACAGGCGTGAACGAGGTCTTGTAGAGGCTGTATTCGTCGCTGCCGTTGGGGCGCACCGACACTTCGTAGTACCAGAAGTTGCCGACGATTGCGCTGCCCACCAGCGCGAACACTTCGCCCTGTTCGCTGTCCGGAACCATCTGAATGCTCACGTTTGCGTTCGTGCAGCCAATCACCCCACCCAATGCGACATCATCGCTCGGCACGATTACCTCAGGCCCGCTAATCGAGCGCGGCACAAACAGTACCTCCCCCACCGTGACGAAGTCGCCATCGCCAATGCAGTTGGCGTTGCGCAAATCCGCGAGCGTCGTCTGTGCAGCGCGCGCAATCCCCACCAGCGTATCGCCGGGCTGCACCACGTAGCCCGTCCAACCCGGGGGCTGGTCGCAAGCAGTCGGCGTCAGCGTCGGCACAATCACCGGCGTCGGTGGCAGCAAGATATCGCTCTCCAACGTCGGCAGCGGCGTGATCGTCGGCGTCTCAGTTGGCGTCGGCGTCTCAGTCGGTGTGGGCGTGAACGTCTCTGTAAAAGTAGGCGTCAGCGTCGGGGTGTCGGTCGCCGTCGGCGTCAACGTCGGCGTATCCGTGGCCGTCGGCGTGGGCGTGAATGTGGCCGTATCCGTGGCGGTCGGTGTGAAGGTCGCCGTATCCGTCGCCGTGGGCGTGAAGGTGGCCGTATCCGTGGCCGTCGGCGTCAACGTGGCCGTATCTGTGGCGGTCGGTGTGAAGGTGGCCGTATCTGTCGCCGTCGGCGTGAAGGTGGCCGTATCCGTGGCCGTCGGTGTGAAGGTCGCCGTATCCGTGGCCGTCGGCGTGAACGTCGGCGTATCCGTCGCCGTCGGTGTGAAGGTGGCCGTATCCGTCGCCGTGGGCGTGAAGGTGGCCGTATCCGTGGCGGTCGGCGTGAAGGTCGCCGTATCTGTGGCGGTCGGCGTCAGCGTCGGCGTATCCGTGGCGGTCGGCGTGAAGGTGGTCGTATCTGTGGCGGTCGGTGTGAAGGTGGCCGTATCCGTTGCGGTCGGTGTGAAGGTCGCCGTATCCGTCGCCGTCGGCGTG